>NZ_JBSGTX010000139.1:0-7226 GCF_053607625.1 Streptomyces sp. NPDC055103 | reverse complement strand
AACCACAACTTTGGGACCTTAGCTGGCGGTCTGGGTTGTTTCCCTTTTCACGACGGACGTTAGCACCCGCCGTGTGTCTCCCGTGATAACATTCTTCGGTATTCGGAGTTTGCATCGGTTTGGTAAGCCGGGATGGCCCCCTAGCCGAAACAGTGCTCTACCCCCGAAGATGAGTTCACGAGGCGCTACCTAAATAGCTTTCGGGGAGAACCAGCTATCTCCCGGTTTGATTGGCCTTTCACCCCCAGCCACAAGTCATCCGCTAATTTTTCAACATTAGTCGGTTCGGTCCTCCAGTTAGTGTTACCCAACCTTCAACCTGCCCATGGCTAGATCACCGGGTTTCGGGTCTATACCTTGCAACTAATCGCCCAGTTAAGACTCGGTTTCCCTACGGCTCCCCTATACGGTTAACCTTGCTACAAAATATAAGTCGCTGACCCATTATACAAAAGGTACGCAGTCACACCACGAAGGTGCTCCCACTGCTTGTACGTACACGGTTTCAGGTTCTATTTCACTCCCCTCGCCGGGGTTCTTTTCGCCTTTCCCTCACGGTACTGGTTCACTATCGGTCAGTCAGGAGTATTTAGCCTTGGAGGATGGTCCCCCCATATTCAGACAGGATGTCACGTGTCCCGCCCTACTCATCGAACTCACGACCTGTGCATTTTAGTGTACGGGGCTATCACCCTTTACTGCGCGACTTTCCAGACGCTTCCACTAACACACAAGCCGATTCAGGTTCTGGGCTCCTCCCCGTTCGCTCGCCGCTACTGGGGGAATCTCGGTTGATTTCTTTTCCTCGGGGTACTTAGATGTTTCAGTTCCCCCGGTTCGCCTCATGCCACTATGTATTCATGACATGATAGTGTGTCGAAACACACTGGGTTTCCCCATTCGGGTATCGCCGGTTATAACGGTTCATATCACCTTACCGACGCTTTTCGCAGATTAGCACGCCCTTCATCGCCTCTGACTGCCTAGGCATCCACCGTATACGCTTAGTCACTTAACCTCACAACCCGAAGATGTTTCCATCGTTCGTGCTGCAAACATTTGAGAGACTCTATGACAGGTTACTCTTCATCCCAGTACATCTACGGAGGGATAAATTTCAGCCGTCATGTTTCAATTTTCAGCTTGTTCCAGATTGTTAAAGAGCAAAATACTTCGCAGCATACTGTCGCCAATATACTCTGAAGTATTGAAATACCGGACTATATGGTGGAGCCTAGCGGGATCGAACCGCTGACCTCCTGCGTGCAAAGCAGGCGCTCTCCCAGCTGAGCTAAGGCCCCAAGAATGGTCGGGAAGACAGGATTCGAACCTGCGACCCCATGGTCCCAAACCATGTGCTCTACCAAGCTGAGCTACTTCCCGATTTCCTATCTATTCTATTAAAAGATATGGCGCGCCCGAGAGGAGTCGAACCCCTAACCTTTTGATCCGTAGTCAAACGCTCTATCCAATTGAGCTACGGGCGCAACACTTAATGCCGAGGGCCGGACTTGAACCGGCACGGTAGTCACCTACCGCAGGATTTTAAGTCCTGTGTGTCTGCCAATTCCACCACCCCGGCGTGGATGGTATAGTTGGAGCGGAAGACGGGATTCGAACCCGCGACCCCCACCTTGGCAAGGTGGTGTTCTACCACTGAACTACTTCCGCAGAAATGGTGCGGATGAAGGGACTTGAACCCCCACGTCTGTAAAGACACTAGATCCTAAGTCTAGCGCGTCTGCCAATTCCGCCACACCCGCGTAAAATGGTGAGCCATGAAGGACTCGAACCTTCGACCCTCTGATTAAAAGTCAGATGCTCTACCAACTGAGCTAATGGCTCTTCTTACAAGAGACTTGAGTATTATATCATATAAAAGTGGTGCCGGCAAGAGGACTTGAACCCCCAACCTACTGATTACAAGTCAGTTGCTCTACCAATTGAGCTACACCGGCATAGGTGGTGGCTCGGGACGGAATCGAACCGCCGACACACGGATTTTCAGTCCGTTGCTCTACCAACTGAGCTACCGAGCCTAAGTATTTAAATGGCGGTCCGGACGGGACTCGAACCCGCGACCTCCTGCGTGACAGGCAGGCATTCTAACCAACTGAACTACCGGACCAATAGAGAAAAAATTTGGTTGCGGGGGCAGGATTTGAACCTGCGACCTTCGGGTTATGAGCCCGACGAGCTACCGAACTGCTCCACCCCGCGATGATATAATGGTGGAGGATGACGGGCTCGAACCGCCGACCCTCTGCTTGTAAGGCAGATGCTCTCCCAGCTGAGCTAATCCTCCATAATTGCACTAACGTGCAATTGCTTGGCGGCGTCCTACTCTCACTGGGGGAAACCCCCGACTACCATCGGCGCTGAAGAGCTTAACTTCCGTGTTCGGTATGGGAACGGGTGTGACCTCTTCGCTATCGCCACCAAACAAATTGAGAGTGTTCTCTCAAAACTAGATAACAGGTGTGACATCATTCAAAAATATGGTTAAGTCCTCGATCGATTAGTATCTGTCAGCTCCATGTGTCGCCACACTTCCACCTCAGACCTATCAACCTGATCATCTTTCAGGGATCTTACTTCCTTGCGGAATGGGAAATCTCATCTTGAGGGGGGCTTCATGCTTAGATGCTTTCAGCACTTATCCCGTCCGCACATAGCTACCCAGCGATGCCCTTGGCAGAACAACTGGTACACCAGCGGTGCGTCCATCCCGGTCCTCTCGTACTAAGGACAGCTCCTCTCAAATTTCCTGCGCCCGCGACGGATAGGGACCGAACTGTCTCACGACGTTCTGAACCCAGCTCGCGTACCGCTTTAATGGGCGAACAGCCCAACCCTTGGGACCGACTACAGCCCCAGGATGCGATGAGCCGACATCGAGGTGCCAAACCTCCCCGTCGATGTGGACTCTTGGGGGAGATAAGCCTGTTATCCCCGGGGTAGCTTTTATCCGTTGAGCGATGGCCCTTCCATGCGGAACCACCGGATCACTAAGCCCGACTTTCGTCCCTGCTCGACTTGTAGGTCTCGCAGTCAAGCTCCCTTGTGCCTTTACACTCTGCGAATGATTTCCAACCATTCTGAGGGAACCTTTGGGCGCCTCCGTTACCTTTTAGGAGGCGACCGCCCCAGTCAAACTGCCCACCTGACACTGTCTCCCCGCCCGATAAGGGCGGCGGGTTAGAAGGTCAATACAGCCAGGGTAGTATCCCACCGATGCCTCCACCGAAGCTGGCGCTCCGGTTTCCAAGGCTCCTACCTATCCTGTACAAGCTGTACCAACATTCAATATCAGGCTGCAGTAAAGCTCCACGGGGTCTTTCCGTCCTGTCGCGGGTAACCTGCATCTTCACAGGTACTATAATTTCACCGAGTCTCTCGTTGAGACAGTGCCCAGATCGTTGCGCCTTTCGTGCGGGTCGGAACTTACCCGACAAGGAATTTCGCTACCTTAGGACCGTTATAGTTACGGCCGCCGTTTACTGGGGCTTCAATTCGCACCTTCGCTTACGCTAAGCGCTCCTCTTAACCTTCCAGCACCGGGCAGGCGTCAGCCCCTATACTTCGCCTTACGGCTTCGCAGAGACCTGTGTTTTTGCTAAACAGTCGCCTGGGCCTATTCACTGCGGCTCTCTCGGGCTTGCACCCTAACAGAGCACCCCTTCTCCCGAAGTTACGGGGTCATTTTGCCGAGTTCCTTAACGAGAGTTCTCTCGATCACCTTAGGATTCTCTCCTCGCCTACCTGTGTCGGTTTGCGGTACGGGCACCTCTCACCTCGCTAGAGGCTTTTCTTGGCAGTGTGGAATCAGGAACTTCGCTACTATATTTCGCTCGCCATCACAGCTCAGCCTTATGGGAAACGGATTTGCCTATTTCCCAGCCTAACTGCTTGGACGCGGATATCCAATACCGCGCTTACCCTATCCTCCTGCGTCCCCCCATTGCTCAAATGGTGAGGAGGTGGTACAGGAATATCAACCTGTTGTCCATCGCCTACGCCTTTCGGCCTCGGCTTAGGTCCCGACTAACCCTGAGCGGACGAGCCTTCCTCAGGAAACCTTAGGCATTCGGTGGAGGGGATTCTCACCCCTCTTTCGCTACTCATACCGGCATTCTCACTTCTAAGCGCTCCACCAGTCCTTCCGGTCTGGCTTCACAGCCCTTAGAACGCTCTCCTACCACTGTTCGAAGAACAGTCCGCAGCTTCGGTGATACGTTTAGCCCCGGTACATTTTCGGCGCAGAGTCACTCGACCAGTGAGCTATTACGCACTCTTTAAATGGTGGCTGCTTCTAAGCCAACATCCTGGTTGTCTAAGCAACTCCACATCCTTTTCCACTTAACGTATACTTTGGGACCTTAGCTGGCGGTCTGGGCTGTTTCCCTTTCGACTACGGATCTTATCACTCGCAGTCTGACTCCCAAGGATAAGTCATTGGCATTCGGAGTTTGACTGAATTCGGTAACCCGGTAGGGGCCCCTAGTCCAATCAGTGCTCTACCTCCAAGACTCTTACCTTGAGGCTAGCCCTAAAGCTATTTCGGAGAGAACCAGCTATCTCCAGGTTCGATTGGCATTTCACCCCTACCCACACCTCATCCCCGCACTTTTCAACGTGCGTGGGTTCGGGCCTCCATTCAGTGTTACCTGAACTTCACCCTGGACATGGGTAGATCACCTGGTTTCGGGTCTACGACCACGTACTCATGCGCCCTATTCAGACTCGCTTTCGCTGCGGCTCCGCATCTTCTGCTTAACCTTGCACGGGATCGTAACTCGCCGGTTCATTCTACAAAAGGCACGCCATCACCCGTTAACGGGCTCTGACTACTTGTAGGCACACGGTTTCAGGATCTCTTTCACTCCCCTTCCGGGGTGCTTTTCACCTTTCCCTCACGGTACTGGTTCACTATCGGTCACTAGGGAGTATTTAGCCTTGGGAGATGGTCCTCCCGGATTCCGACGGAATTTCACGTGTTCCGCCGTACTCAGGATCCACTCAGGAGAGAACGAAGTTTTGACTACAGGGCTGTTACCTCCTATGGCGGGCCTTTCCAGACCTCTTCATCTACCTCGTTCCTTTGTAACTCCGTACAGAGTGTCCTACAACCCCAAGAGGCAAGCCTCTTGGTTTGGGCTAATCCCGTTTCGCTCGCCGCTACTCAGGGAATCGCATTTGCTTTCTCTTCCTCCGGGTACTTAGATGTTTCAGTTCCCCGGGTCTGCCTTCTCATATCCTATGAATTCAGATATGGATACCACTCCATTACGAGTGGTGGGTTTCCCCATTCGGAAATCTCCGGATCAAAGCTTGCTTACAGCTCCCCGAAGCATATCGGTGTTCGTCCCGTCCTTCATCGGCTCCTAGTGCCAAGGCATCCACCGTGCGCCCTTTCTAACTTAACCGTTAAAAAGAATCACTATGTGATATCTTGTATTACTAATTGAATGTGATGTCTACTGTTATCTAGTTTTCAAAGAACACGTTTCGAAGGAATGATCCTTCAAAACTAAACAAGACAGGGAACGTTCTGTTTATAAGACCCAAGGTCTTATATTCCGTATAATATCCTTAGAAAGGAGGTGATCCAGCCGCACCTTCCGATACGGCTACCTTGTTACGACTTCACCCCAATCATCTGTCCCACCTTCGGCGGCTGGCTCCTAAAAGGTTACCTCACCGACTTCGGGTGTTACAAACTCTCGTGGTGTGACGGGCGGTGTGTACAAGGCCCGGGAACGTATTCACCGCGGCATGCTGATCCGCGATTACTAGCGATTCCAGCTTCACGCAGTCGAGTTGCAGACTGCGATCCGAACTGAGAACAGATTTGTGGGATTGGCTTAACCTCGCGGTTTCGCTGCCCTTTGTTCTGTCCATTGTAGCACGTGTGTAGCCCAGGTCATAAGGGGCATGATGATTTGACGTCATCCCCACCTTCCTCCGGTTTGTCACCGGCAGTCACCTTAGAGTGCCCAACTGAATGCTGGCAACTAAGATCAAGGGTTGCGCTCGTTGCGGGACTTAACCCAACATCTCACGACACGAGCTGACGACAACCATGCACCACCTGTCACTCTGCCCCCGAAGGGGACGTCCTATCTCTAGGATTGTCAGAGGATGTCAAGACCTGGTAAGGTTCTTCGCGTTGCTTCGAATTAAACCACATGCTCCACCGCTTGTGCGGGCCCCCGTCAATTCCTTTGAGTTTCAGTCTTGCGACCGTACTCCCCAGGCGGAGTGCTTAATGCGTTAGCTGCAGCACTAAGGGGCGGAAACCCCCTAACACTTAGCACTCATCGTTTACGGCGTGGACTACCAGGGTATCTAATCCTGTTCGCTCCCCACGCTTTCGCTCCTCAGCGTCAGTTACAGACCAGAGAGTCGCCTTCGCCACTGGTGTTCCTCCACATCTCTACGCATTTCACCGCTACACGTGGAATTCCACTCTCCTCTTCTGCACTCAAGTTCCCCAGTTTCCAATGACCCTCCCCGGTTGAGCCGGGGGCTTTCACATCAGACTTAAGAAACCGCCTGCGAGCCCTTTACGCCCAATAATTCCGGACAACGCTTGCCACCTACGTATTACCGCGGCTGCTGGCACGTAGTTAGCCGTGGCTTTCTGGTTAGGTACCGTCAAGGTACCGCCCTATTCGAACGGTACTTGTTCTTCCCTAACAACAGAGCTTTACGATCCGAAAACCTTCATCACTCACGCGGCGTTGCTCCGTCAGACTTTCGTCCATTGCGGAAGATTCCCTACTGCTGCCTCCCGTAGGAGTCTGGGCCGTGTCTCAGTCCCAGTGTGGCCGATCACCCTCTCAGGTCGGCTACGCATCGTCGCCTTGGTGAGCCGTTACCTCACCAACTAGCTAATGCGCCGCGGGTCCATCTGTAAGTGACAGCCGAAACCGCCTTTCATGTTTGAACCATGCGGTTCAAACAACCATCCGGTATTAGCTCCGGTTTCCCGGAGTTATCCCAGTCTTACAGGCAGGTTACCCACGTGTTACTCACCCGTCCGCCGCTAACATCAGGGAGCAAGCTCCCATCTGTCCGCTCGACTTGCATGTATTAGGCACGCCGCCAGCGTTCGTCCTGAGCCAGGATCCGCTCGTTCGTGCCGGTCGCCGCCGCGAGTGCGGAGGCGGTGAGCGGGCCCTGCTCGGCAAGCGCCTTGTAGAGGCCGAGGCGCTCGCCGAGGG
>NZ_JBSGTX010000138.1:0-7304 GCF_053607625.1 Streptomyces sp. NPDC055103 | reverse complement strand
CAGCAGGGCGTCTAGGTTGTTCGTCACACAACGATCTTGGACGCCCTGTCTGCGTTCCCGAACGCATCGTCAACATTCGGAATGACTCGTCTAGGTGCCGCAGGACCGAGCGGTGCGAGGTGGCGCGACGAGGCGATGGCCGCGCTCGACTCGGTACTCTGGAGGGCCAGGGACGTCATGGGGCCGAGACGGCTCTGGCGCGCCTGCCCCGGGGCTCATGGCGACCGCGTGGACACCGCCTTGGCCAGGGCCTTCTCAGAGTTCCCGAGGACATTTTCGAGGACTCCGTCAGCGACGCCCGTACGCCCGTCGGTCCTGACCTCGACGACTCCGCCCGGCGCCTCGGCATCCGGCCCGACAGCGGCCGCTTCGAACGAACCTGCGTCGTCAAACCACCCCGTGAACGGCCGAGCGCCTCGTCGAGGCGATGCTCGGCGGGGTGGCGGCGCCGCCCCGGCACCCAGGCCGGGCGCCGGTGATGCGAGCGTGCCCGTCGACCACCCGTCTCCTGATGCCCGGCCCGGCGATGGAAGGGCAGCAGCCGCCCCGCCGGCCGGGCCTTGGCCGGCACGCCGCCCGCTTGGGCCGGACGGCCCAACCCTGAACCGGGCGAACCGGGTAGCGTCGCGTCGATGAATCGGCGGCCGATCGGCAGGGTCTATGTCTTGAAGAGGACAACCGACTCATCAGGAGTAAGCCATGGGCCTCATCACCATCGAGCTGTTCGCGACCCTCGACCTTGTCGGGCAGGCGCCCGGCGGTCCTTACGAGGACCCGGTGGGTTTCCCGTTCGGCGGCTGGCAGGCGCCCTTGCTGGACGAGGTTGCCGGGGCGCAGATCGGTGCCGCGTACGAGGGCACGGACGCGCTGCTGCTCGGCCGGCGAACGTACGACATCTTTGCCGCCTACTGGCCTCACCAGGACGGCGGCGAGGACAGCGAGATCGCCACGCTGTTCAACAGCATCCCGAAGTACGTGGCGTCTCGCGGCAGGCCCGACCTCTCGTGGGCCGGGTCCACGCAGCTGGGCCCGGATCTCGCCGACGCGGTGCGTGAGATCCGTGACCGGCACGAGGACGTGAAGGTCGTCGGGAGTCTGAACCTCGTGCAGACCCTGTTGCGCGAGAAGCTCTTCGACCGTCTCGATCTCTGGCTGCACCCGATCGTGCTCGGCGTCGGGAAGAAGGTGTTCGACGACGGCGCGGTCCCCACCAACCTCACGCTCCTCGCGCCCCCGGTGGCCGGCCCGGCGGGGACCGTGTTCCTGCGCTACGGGATCGCAGACGGCACGCCCGCGACGGGGGACATGAGCCGGCCCGATCGCGGTATCGGAAGCGACAACTGAGGCCCCGCCAGGTCGGGGTCGACGCAGCCTCAGCAGTAACGCGCTCCGACGCGGTCCTGGTCGGCCTCGACCGGCTCGGCGGGCGGTGACGGCGACGAGCGAGGTGCGTGGCGGCGTCCTGGTCGTTGGCGTACGCCTCCCGCCGATTTGCGTCCCGGTCCGATGCCCAGCCGATGGGGAGCGTCGTTCGAACCATACGGCATTCACCCTGGTGGGCAGGGGGCTCGGGTCAGGGATCTGCCTATCGGGGCGCCTGCGGCCCGGTCATGAGAGCTCTGACGGCGTTGCGGGCCGGAGGGAGGCCGACGTCGTCGAACCATGAGGTGATGAGGCGGGTGTGACGCCAGCAGAGATCGTGATCGACGAGAGCGCTCAGATAGCGGTGCTGGGCGGGTGTGAGAGGGGATTTCCGGTCGCGGCCGGACGGGAATGCCGCGGCGAGCAGGGGTCCCCAGTCGTCGGCGACGGTGAGGTTGCTGCAGAACGGTACGGAGGCCAGCGCGGCCGGCAGGAGTTCCTCGATGTCGCTGGTGCGGTCGATGGCCACGGCAAGAAGGGAGTGTCGCAGGCGGTCTTCGACGTGCGGCAGTGGGTGTCCGACTCAGGTGTCGGCCGCGGTGGGCTCGAGAAACCAGGAGTCAACCGTCGCCGGGTCGAGCAGCGCCTCAAGGACTACCCGCGTCGCCTCGGCGTTCCCGCTGCAGCCTGGTGACAGCGCCGCGCACGCGCGGACAGCGGGGTCGGAGTCGGCGAGCCAACTGGTGGTGTCTTCTCCCCAGGCACCGATGGTCAAGACTGCGGCAGCGCGTTCACGTCGATCGGAACTCTCGGCAACCAGCCCCCGCAATACCCGAGTGGTCTCCGGGATCCGGTTGGCCAGGCCAGGAGACTGGAGGAGTGCGCTGGTGGCGCCGAGGGCGGCCTCCCGCACCGTGGGGTCGGTGGCTCGGAGGTGGGGGAGGACGGCGTCGTAGATCAGACCGCGGACAGCACGGACCGCTTCGGTGTCCCGCGGATCGTTGCCGTCGTCCTCGCCGGTCGTCTCGCCGTAGGCAGCCGAATCCGCGATCATCCCCAGCCATTCCAGCAACGCCGCGCGCAGGGGCCGAGGCGACCCATCCCCGGCGGCGTAGTTGTCGTGGATGGTCATGGTGCGGGGGTCGTTCAACACCGCTGCCACGTACAGCGCGGCCCGCGCCGTCGCACTGTACAGAGACTCCTGATGGAGTACGGACATGTCCAGCATGTCCAGCGCTCCCGCCTGGGCCTCCGGGTCCTCGTCCAGGAGCTGGACCAGACGGAGGGGAGTGTCCTGCGCTGGGCCATAGGCGTGCTCCAGCACGGCCCAGGTGGTGTGCTCGAGTACGGAGTCGGGGTCAGGCAGCGGGCCACAGGCGGCCTCACCGGAAAACGGGTACTCGTCCTGGGTCGTCATACGGAAAGCATCACCCCTGCCACTGACAAGGCCCATTCGTGGCGACCTGGCTGGGTATCTCATCGGCCTCGGTCGTGTGGAGCAAGCCGTAGCCGTCCTCCAGCAGCGCCGACCCGAGCCGTTCGCACCATCACCGGGCGCCTCGCACGGCACACCGCCGTTCTGAACAAGCGGGATGTGCGTCGCGAGGCCCGGCCAGGGCGCTTCCAACGCCCGTAAAGTCGGAGCACAGCGGGGACGGCACCGGCAGCGGCCCTGTCCGGGGCTGCCCTTCCTGCCTGGGGCCTGGGACAGGCCCTCCTCGGAATCGCCGAGGACTGCCCACCGCCATCGTCAACTACGAACGTCGTGACCGCTGATGGCTGACGGTTGATGCTGTATCAGGACAGAGCCGTGGAGTGGGCTGCGCGAAGTGGCGCCGGATTGGCTCTTGACCCAACGACTGATGTAGAACACTTCAGCGATCGAACGTGATCGCGAAAACTCGTTCAGTCATCGGGGGATTGACATGAAGTCAACTCGACTTTTCATCAGTAGCTTTGCGGTCATCGCCATGCTCGGAGCAGTCGCCGCGTGCGGCCCGGAGGACACCACCGCCGGCGGCTCTACGGCCTCCGCCCAGCCGTCGGGAACCCCGCCTGCGGGCGGGAGCTCCTCGGGTGAACCTGCCAACGACTGCGGTAAGTCGCCCACGTTGCCGTCCGGCCGCAAGATGGTGGAGATCGCCGTGCCGCCGTCGAAGGGCTCGATGTCCGCGAAGGACGCGCAGCCGACGTGCACGCCCAACGACTGGATCTACCACGGGCAGGGCGAGGCCAAGTACTACCTGTTCGCGCAAGAGGTGAAGGCGGAGCTGTCCACCGGTCCCGGCACCACGAAGGCGGTTCCCGTCGGTGAGCTGTGGACGCATGCCGGTGACTGCATGACGGACCAGGCCGCGGTGAAGTCGCCGTACAGCTGCTCCGGGAACATCTACGACATCACGCTGGACGGCGAGGGCAACGTGAAGACCATCAAGGAGCTCTGGCACCCGTAACCGTCTCCGGCGCTCGCGGCGGCCCGCTCGTGCGCAGTCGGCTGCACACGGGCGGACTTGGTTGCGTGACCGCGGGTCCAGCCGCCCGAAGTCGAGGGTGCACGCATCTCCAGGTCGGTCAGCGGGTCGAGGGCGGCAGTGATCCTGGCACCGGAGCGGGTGACTTCCGCAACTGCTCGCACCCGTCAGAGCCGGTGCAGCTGGTCCTGGGCATCGGCCACATCGGTGAGCGCGCCGTCACGGAAGGCATTACGGCCCCTGACCTCGGGGGCGTGTTCGGCGAGCGCCGCCACCAGGGTCGTGCGCCGAGCCGCGTAGGTCACCCGCATCCGGCGCAGGTGCCGGTCGAAACGGCCGGACTCGATCATCCCCGCGAGGGCGAGCTGGTCGCGTGTGGGCGACCCGCGATCGTTGAGCTGCTTGTGCTCGACCATCAGTTCGGTGAGCGCGGGCTGGCAGAGCATCCACCCGATACGCAACGCGGGCGCGAGGGACTGGTTGACGGTACCTATGGAGATCACCCGGTCGGCGGCGAGTCCTTGCAGTGCGCCCACCGGCTCCCGGTCGTACCGGAATTCGGCGTCATAGTCGTCCTCGATGACGACGGCGTCCCGGCTCCTGGCCCATTCGATGAGTGTGAGCCGTCGCTCGGGTGCGAGAGCGACACCGGTGGGCCACTGGTGGGCAGGGGTCGTGACGACGGCGCGGGCGTCGGCCGCGGCAAGGGCCCGCACGTCGATGCCGCGCTCGTCGACCGGTACCGGAACCGCCGCCAGGCCCGCCCAGGACGCGGCAGAGGAGATGGTGGCCGGTGAGCCGGGGTCCTCGTACGCCACGGTGCGGACACCGGTCCGGGCCAGGGCCTGCAGGGCCAGACCGAGGCCCTGCGCGTAGCCGGAGCAGACCACGATCCGTTCCGGATCCGCTGCGGCGGCTCGTACCCACCGCAGATAACCGGCCAGGACTCCGCGCAGAGCCGCATGGCCGCGCGGGTCTCCGTAATCGAGCGCCGCCGTCGGCACGGCGCGTGCCGCCTCGCGCGTGGCCCACAGTCAGTCGTCGAGCGGGAAGCGGCCCAGGTCCGGGACCCCCACGTGAAGTCGGCCACCAGGCGTGGAGGCCCCGAGGGCGGTGGCGTCGTCGCCGGCGGTGCGCCCGCGCCGGCGGCGCCTGGTGGCCGAGCCGACCCGGGTCACGAGGATCCCTCGGCCTGGAGCTGGGCGTAGCAGTCCTGCACCAGCCCGCGCGCAGCCCGAGCATCCGAGCGAGTTCACGGGAGGACGGCAGCCGTTCGCCGACCCGCAGCCGCCCGGTCTGGATCGCGTCGTGCAGCCGCAGTTCCAGCTGGGATCGCAGCGGCTCGCCGCTGCTACTTGCTGCTGTCGGTCGTCCCTCTCCATGCCGCGTCACGAGGAGGCAGCGGTGCCGCGGGACTGGCCACGGGTGCGCTGATGCCGGCGACGGTCGGAGGCGGGCTGGCCACTCCCCAGTTCGTCGCCCGCTTCGGCTACCGCCGGGCGCTGGCGACCGGGCTGGTCCTCCTCGGCGCGCCCACGCTCGTGCTGACCGCTTCCGGGAGCACGATGTGGATCACGGCGGTCTGTGTCGTGCGCGGTATGGGCTTCGCGCTCACGGTCGTCGCGGGTGGGACTTTGACGGCGTCGCTCATCCCGCCCGAGCGCCGTGGTGACGGGCTGGCAGTGGTCGCCATCGTGTCCGGGTCCCGTCCTAGCCCCGGCGTTTCAGTTGGGGCTGGTGGGCGGCTGAGAGAGTTTGTTTGGGGCCGTGTCGGCCGGTGGACATGGTCAGGGCCCGACGCGGGGTCGGGTTCTCCGAGGTCCTTCAGTCGAGGGTGGGCGGGGACGGCGAGTCAGCTGGCGGGGCGGGGTAGTGCGGCCAGGCGGTGAAATGCGGCCGTGAGTTCATGTCGCCAGGGCCAGGTCGTCGAGATCCGAAGGCGGAGGCGGCGGCCGCCGCGGGTGATCCGGGCGGCGACGTGCAGGATCCGGTAGCGGAGCTTCTTGGGTTCGGCAGCCGCGAGTTCGCCGTCCAGCAGGAGAACGCGGGTCCAGGCGAGGAGGTCGATCGCCGCGAGGCTGAGTTCGAGCCAGGCGGCGTTGACCGGGAAGCTGCGGGAGGGGAAGCGGCCGAAGCCGGTGGTCTTGCCGCACCGGATGTGGTCCTCGACGGTGGCGTGCCCGCGGTGGCGGACCTCCAGGAATTGGGCCGATCCGGAGGTGAACGGGGTGTCGGTGAGGAAGACCTGGTGCCGCAGGCCCTCGTCCTGGTCGAACAGGGACAGTTGGGCGCCGGGGTGCGGGCGCTCGCGCCGCACGATGATGCGGGTGCCGGCCGGGTAGCCGCCCAGGTCGACCATGCCGGTCAGCTCGGCGACCTCGGCGCCGGCACGCAGTGTTCCGTCCTGGTCCAGGGCGGGGTGCCAGAGGTGTTCGGGCAGGGCCCGGATCGCGCGGCGGACCGGCTCGGTGACCGCGTGTCCGACCGAGAAGAAGGTGTGGATTCCTCGTATCCGTACGTCTCGGACGTGGGCGAGGAAGGCCTTCGCGGATCCGGCGCTGTCGGTGCGGATCAGGATGTCGGTGCCGTGCCGGTGGGCGTCGGGGATCTGTGCGAGAGCGTCGTCCAGCACCGCGATGTGATCGGCGGCGGTGTTGGCTCCGGCGTTGCCGGGCCGCAGCCGCCCGGACATGCCCTCGCCGGTGTTGGCCAGGAAGCACATCAGCGGGTGGAAGCCGAAGCCGCCTTTGTAGGTGGGTGCGGCCGCCTCTTTCTCGGAGTGGCAGGTGATCAGCGTGGCGTCGGTGTCCAGAACCAGGCCGGGAAGTTCCCGTCCGCCGGCTTTCGCCGCCGGTATGCCGGAGCGGGTCTCGGATGCCTGCAGCCAGGCCACTTCCCGCGCCTGGGCGCGGGCCGACCGCAGACGGTCCAGAACGCGTCCGTCGATGTCGGCGAGCAGCCGCCAGGCCGTCGGTGTCGAGGCGACAGGGCCGAACGCCTCGCCCTGGTCCCGCAGTACGGCCAGATCCGCAATCGCCTCGCCGCCGTCGGCCATCATCACCGCGAGATCAGTGGCGATCCGGCCCGGGTCATGACCAGTACCGCGTGGTCGAAGTGGACTCAGCGCGGTGGAGTACGAGCTGGTCAGCCCGGTGGCATCGGCGAGATCGGCCAGTAGCCGTGCACCGGCGTGCCCGACCACCCCCGCACCGTCAGCAGAGACATGGAGCTTGGGACGCGAACCGATACCATGCACGTAGAAAGTGCCTTCCGCTTGGACCGACAGAACCCCTCGACAAGGTTCATCGTCCCAGCTCAGAAGGCACTTTCGCGTTCCCGCCCATGATCCGGACGGACCCCAAGCGAAACCCCGAGGCTAGTAGTGCTTGGTCAGGTTGGTTTGGTGCTTGGTATGTCGCGGTGGCAGGTGGGGCAGGCGCCGGTCCATGTCGCGAGGAGGGTCTGTAGCTC
>NZ_JBSGTX010000137.1:0-7787 GCF_053607625.1 Streptomyces sp. NPDC055103 | reverse complement strand
GCTGTTTTCAGCCGGCTTTTTTTCGATTTTGGCGGAGCCGAAATCGGGTCTTTTCTTATCTTGATACTATATAGAAACATCTCAAGGCAAAAAAAAAGCCCTCATCCCTTATTTGTCAAGGGATGGAGGCTTTTTTGACAGGTAAAAACTCCTTCTGCTATTATTGAGTTACCACACTTAACAATAGAATGCTAGATTACTAGCTCAGAAGGAGTTTTTCATTTTGTATTCATCTGAAAACGATTATAGCATCCTCGAAGACAAAACCGCAACAGGTAAAAAGCGGGATTGGAAGGGGAAAAAGAGACGGACGAATCTTATGGCGGAGCATTACGAAGCGTTGGAGAGCAAGATCGGAGCACCTTACTACGGCAAAAAAGCTGAAAAATTAAATGGTTGTGCAGAGTATCTTTCGTTTAAGAGAGACCCGGAGACGGACAAATTAAAACTGTATCAAGCCCATTTTTGTAAAGTGAGGTTATGTCCGATGTGTGCGTGGCGCAGGTCGTTAAAAATTGCGTATCATAATAAATTAATTGTTGAGGAAGCGAATCGGCAGTATGGCTGCAGTTGGATTTTTCTCACACTTACAGTTCGTAATGTCGAGGGCGATGGATTAAAACCTATGATTACTGACATGATGAAAGGATGGAATCGTCTTTTCGGTTATAAACGAGTCAAAGAAGCTACTTTAGGTTATTTCAGAGCTTTAGAGATTACCAAAAACCATAAAGAAGATACATATCACCCTCATTTTCATGTGCTGTTGCCTGTAAAGAGGAATTATTTTGGAAAGAATTATATCAAGCAGGCAGAGTGGACAAGCCTATGGAAAAGGGCAATGAAATTGGATTACACGCCGATTGTCGATATTCGTCGAGTTAAAGGTAAATCGAAGATTAATGCTGAACAAATTGAGGACGAAGTACGGGAAGCTATGGTGGAGCAAAAAGCTGTTCTCGAAATCTCTAAATATCCGGTTAAAGATACGGATGTCGTGCGCGGTAATAAGGTGACAGAAGACAATCTGAATACAGTGTTTTATTTGGATGATGCACTGTCTGCTCGTAGGCTGATCGGGTATGGTGGAATTTTGAAAGAGATACATAAAGAACTGAACCTTGGTGATGCTGAAGATGGAGATCTTGTTAAGATTGAGGAAGAGGATGACGAGGTAGCAAATGGTGCATTTGAAGTCATGGCTTATTGGCATCCTGGTATTAAAAATTACATAATCAAATAATAAAAGCAGGCTTGATGCCTGCTTATTTTTTTTCACTTTTATCTAGGAAAAAAGAAAACCACATAACACTTATAAATCCAGCAACAGCAAGAATGCCAACCACTATATAGGCCCACATTGGTATATCCATTAATCTTCCTCCCTAATGTTTTGAACATACTCTTATTATTAACAAAAAACAGAAGAAAAGATATGAGAATTTTCTATTATTATCCTTAAAACTAGCTTAATATTCCTTATTTTCAAAAAATTCCATTGAAAAAAATGGTATAAATTAAACGTATTTAAACTTTTGAAGGAGATGGAATTATGGAAGCAAAGTCACTATTGAAATGTGTAGCTGTTCCTGTTTTAGCATTTTCAACGTTATTATCAGCTGGTTTGCCGAGTGCACAAGCAGCGAATCATTCTGTTCAAAGTAGTGTTGAGAATAAGGTTTCTAAATTAAATATTCAACAATTAAAAGAATACAATAGCCTGAAAAAACAAGGCTTTAATGTCTCCATTTCTGAAAGTGAAGATGGGACTGTATTCATAAATGCATATGAAAGTTCGCCAGTTACTAACAAGAAAGCTGAACCGGGAAAGATTACTACCCAAGCAGTTGTTGGTGAACAGACTTTTAATATAAAACAGTCTGTATACTATGGTTATTCTCGTGTAGGTGGCATTTCAGGGAAAATTAAAGTTGAATATAGAGGAAAAACAGTAACACCAGTATCTGATACTTTAAGAATTAGTAGAGGGGTAGCAAAAGAGAAAAAATACAAGAGTGGTAATCCTGGTAAAGTTACGTTTCCATTTGTTATTAATTTAGGTAGTTCACCTTTTAATACAGGTTCTGTTCCTTTTGATTCTTGGTTCTATATTTATAGCACCGGAAAAGTTAAATTTGATCAGACTGGTACACCTAAAAAATTTTAAAACGGAGCAGGCCTTAGGGTCTGCTTTTTATGTGTACGAGGCTCCACGATGTTTGACACGGCTATGAACTGGACGGTTATCTTGTCAACATGAGGAAGAAGATGACAAGGTTGCAAATGGAGTATTTGAGGTTATGGCTTACTGGCATCCAGGTATTAAAAATTACATAATCAAATAAAAGAGTGGCTATAAAGCTTACTCTTTTATTTATGAAATTCAGTTTCTCTTCTAGGCCTTTAACTGTAAAATATATCTAGGGGGGAATCATGAATAAAAATAATACTAATCAGATAACGGCATCAAAAAAAATAGGGCATGATCCAGCTTTAAAACAAAGAACTCAAAAGCTTTTAAATAATTTGCAGTCTATAGTGGAAAATATGGATGAGAAGCGTGGTTCTATATTTTTAGATTGGTTAGATACTCAGAATAATTATCTAAAATGGGAAACGAATTTTGATCCAAAAAGATTAAAGAAGTATAAACGGGGAGATATTGTTTTTGTTCATTTTGGGTTCAATGTTGGGGCTGAATTTGGTGGATTACACTATGCAGTAGTCGTAAAAAAAGATTCTAAAAGTAGTCCAATGTTGAATGTTGTGCCTTTGTCGTCTTTAAAAGAAGGACAGACAGCAGATGACTTGCACCCAGAAGAGTTATACTTAGGGAAGATTTCTGGACTAAATGATAAAGAATCATTTGCTAAGATTAATCAAATGAGATCTGTAAGCAAAATCAGGATTTTTAATCCTAAAAAGTCGTCTGATGTAGCTTTTAAATTGACTAATGAACAAATGGACTCCATTGATCAACGAATTATGAAGTTGTATACCAATATCAAAAACACACAACAAAATACTGAATGATGTTGACTTTTTTATATAAATAGTGTATAGTTTATTTCACATCTGAAAAAGGATGCATATACTTAATGTATAGCTGAAATATTAAATAATGCCCTTGTAAGCAGTGATGCTTACCATGCGGTCACATAAAAACTTAACTTACCATGTTTTATACATGGTCAAAAGGAAAAGCCACTCCATTATGGAGTGGCTTTTTACGTTGTAGGTGTCTGGTAGTAAGCGATGATACCGATTAGGCTTAATACGACTACGACTCCTAATATGCTCCACAATGTTACTTTCATACGTTTTGACATGCTATGACCTCACTTTGTAGGCTCAATCAACAGTGAATTTCTTGTATGTTCTCTTTCCGTTTTTATCTCCAACGGCTTTAATGAAAACATTACCTAAAGTGATGCCGACATCTTTGATTGGCCCGATTTGGTAATAGAAACTTCCTGTAACAGCGGCTTTGTTGTCACCAGTGACCCAAGCATTTTTGCCTCCAGTATTTAATCCTGTGCGTACAACTGGATTCCAATTACGGACTACTCTTGCACTGGAAGAGTTGATCTTTTTCACTTTGCCCTTTGTTACATTGTAATTCACAGAAACTCTATAAGTAGTCACTGGGGCGCCAAAAAATTTCACAGAGTTTTCGTAAGAAACGCCTTTGTCTCCCTGAGTCTGAATAGGTTGCTGAGTTACTGTTTCTTCTGTTTCAGTGTTGATTGGATCAAGTTTCGTAAAGCTTTCTACAAGCTTTTCCTGATCTTCTGGTGATAAGGCTTTGAAGTCTTGAAGTGCTTTCCCGGGCTCCATAACGGCAGCGGCTATGTATTCTGGAGAAACACCTGCGGCTTTAGCAGCATTTTCATCATAATGGGCAAGGTAATTTTCGTAGTCTTGAGGTGTGTACTTACTCTTTACTTCTTCAGCAGATGTGCTAGAAGGTAATACCAATCCAAGTGTAACAAAACTGATAATCATAAACAGAATCCATTTCCTCATTTTCACACTCTCCCTTGTATGATTTTGGTACCGAATTCACGTTAACATAGCTTGTATCCTAATATGAATAAAATAACAATATTTAAAATAAATTGAATAAAAATTCCTATGAGATTGAACTTTTGATTGCGGGCATTTTTGCGGTTTTCAAAGTGTGTGAAATGAAGATATATCAACGGTTCAACTTTATTTTTATTGGGTGAGCAGATGTGAAAATAGAGAAAGTAGATGCGTGTTACCGCAGCGTACTTTCTCTATTTGAAAATTTGACACACAGAACAATTTGTTCATGTGGTTCGATGCTGCGGGAGCAGCAAGGGTTTTTCCGATTTTCTGCCGATCTCTCATCGGCGGAAAAGTCGGGTCGGCGGACAGCCGACAAGTGGCACGAACTTTCGATGCGATAGCGAGAATGAGAGAGCCACCGGCACCGCAGGTCGCACGTCCAAATTGAATCCGTAGGAACAATTTGGTGTAGTGCGTTACACCAAAGATAAACTTTGTGTTACCATAACCCCTATACAGTGGTCTGAATCGGGGGTTTTTCTCATGGCAAATTATGCAGTCATCAGGATGGAAAAATACAAAAAAGATAGATTGAATGGAACGCAAAAACACAATCAGCGGGAGTTTCAAAAAAGCAAAAATGAAAATATTGATCGGGAGCGGACGCACTTAAATTATGATCTAGTGAACGAGAAACCGATTAGCTATTCAAAAGCGATTCATGAAAAAATTGAGGGGCGAGTCAAACGGAAGGTCCGAGCGGATGCTGTTTTGGTCAGCGAATTTTTGATCACGGCAAGTCCTGACTATATGAACGGGTTGAGCGATGCGGAGCAGCGGCGCTATTTTGAAACAGCGGTTGATCATTTGAAAGAGAAATACAGCGCTGAAAACATGCTTTATGCCACAGTCCATATGGATGAAGCGACTCCCCATATGCATGTTGGTATTGTACCGATCACGGAGGACGGCCGACTCTCTGCGAAAGATTTTTTTAATGGCAAATTGAAGATGAAAGCCATTCAAGATGATTTTCATCGGCACATGGTTGAAAACGGTTTTGACCTGGTGCGCGGCGAACCAAGCGAAAAGAAGCATGAGAATGTTCACCAGTATAAAATAAATCAGCGGCAAGCGGAGCTTGAGCGGCTTAATGCTGAAATTGCTTTAAAGGAAAAGCAGAGAGAGGAACTGGAAAAGCAAAACAAAGCTGTTCAGGCAGTTATAGAAGTGAAAAAAGAATCGCTGACAGCTAAGGCTGAAGAGTTGAAAATGCCGACTATTGAACATGAAAAAGCGTGGCTCAAAAAGGATAAAGTCATTGTGCCGGAGCGGGAACTCCATGCTTTGTATGCCTATGCGGAGCAGAAAACTAAAACGGCAGCCGAGTTGGCGGGGCAATTGAAGTCGGAAACGCAGGAAAAGGAGCGCTGGCAGTCTATCGCCCGGCAGGAAGCAGATCGGGCGGATGAAAAAGACCAACGGCTTCAGGAACTGCAGAGTAGGATCCATTCAGAAGTTGAAGCGTCCAAAAAGGAAATGCGGCGCAAGCTTGCAAAGGAATTTACGGAAGAGCAGCGTGAGGATCTGCGGCAGGAAGTGAAGGAGGAGCTGACGGCTTTACGAACGGAAAATAAGGAACTGTCAGCTGAAAATAAAGGCTTGATCATTGAGAGGAATCGCGAAGCTGAGGAGAGCCTAAAGCTAAAACAGGAACTTGATAAGAGAAACGGTCAGTATGCTGAGGTTTTGAGTTTCGCCAAGAAGCAGAATCAAACGCTTGAAAAAGTGGCTGGAGAAAACAAGGCGTTAAAAAAAGAAAATAAGACACTAAAAGAGAGAGTTGCCGTACTGGAACAATGGAAAGACAAAATGGTTCAGTGGGCTAAAGAAAAATTACCAAAGATGCGGAAATTAGCGGCATCGTTTTTCCGTACGGCTGGAATGCCTAGAGAAGCCAATAAATACAAGGACAATGAATTAGAGCGGTGAAAACGGGCAATCAATTGCCCTTCCAAAATTTCCACCACTTTTTTTGTTTGGTGGCTGCGATCATTTTTTGTGTCTCAAGGGACTCACGTAATGCAGCGGTGAGTGTCTCGTGCCTTTCTTGCTGTCTTTTTTCGAATCGTTCCATCCGTTCTGCCATGTGGCGGTTGAATTCTTCCTGTCGTTTCATGAATTCGACTAAAGGATTGTCCTGTAGCGATGTAGCGGTATCCGATATGGTCAGTTTAGAACGATATAAGCTTGCTATGTGCTTTACCGTTTCGTCGAGTGAGTGTCCATTGATCTTAGTCATTGTACATAGATACTCTAAAGTCTTTACGTCATCCTCGGTATAGAGTCGCCATCCTTTCGAATCTTTATTGAACGAGTAGCCTTGTTCTTCAAGCATACTGGCATACTTGCGGACAGTTACTGGCTCTATACCGAGGTGTTTTGCGACGTCCTTTGATGATAATTTGATTCCCATATCCATAACGTATCACCTCGTAAAAAGGGTTCGCTATAGCGATACTAAAGACCTTTAAGTGCTGCACCCTTTATTTGAGTTGTTTTGTAAAAGGGTGCAATTGAAAAGGAGCGCTGCGTACCTAAACGAGAGGAAAAATCCAGTCATGACAGGGGACTGCTTGAGTTCTTTTATGTTTGAGTTTGTTTTGGAATTTAGGAGAGGTCACGGAGTGCCCAGTTATACGCACCAAATAAATTGGGGCGTACTGGCGGAAATAACCTGCAGAGGCTTTTAAAAAAAGGGATGCTATAATCTAACAGAAAAAGGGAGGGGAATCACATGGCATATCGTATAGTAGGCGAGTTGGAAGGAACGGAAATTACGTTCACGAGCACACACCCAGGCGGAGAGAAACGAGAGGATATATTCGAGACGATCAAGGAAGCGGAGGATGCTTTGAATACCTTGAAAATGTCTCTGCCTGATGGAACAAAATTGACGATTGAACCTGCGGTGTAGAGACAAATGATTGATTTTGAAACGGCTATGAGACAAGTGAGAGCAACCCTTGGCTTTGAGGGTTTAGTGCTGACGGAAGAAGAGGAAAAGCTTTTAGAAAGACGGTTTCATGGAGAAATCACAGAGGAAGAATACATACAAAAAGCGTTTGAGCTGTCTTATTCCGGTGACTGATAAATAGGACAGCGAGCGATTTTGGCGTGAGTCAACGGTAACCGGACCGTAGGGAGGATTAAGGAGTTGACTCGCTCAGCGCCACCCGAACCCTTTCAGCACTCAAACAAACCCGTTTGTTTGACGCCAACCGGCGAGGGAGCCCCCCGAAGATGCGGGGGGTTGGGGGGATTGAATGCTGGCATCCAACGGCCGTCCGTTGGTGGGTTTGGGCAAAGCCCATAGTATAAAAATTTTTTACACTATAGTTTTTTGTTTGTCTGTTAAAAGAAAAGAACTTAGTGCTATGATAAAAATAAGTGCTTCTGGCTTGGTGGCTTTTGCGCTTAAAGAGAAAGGCGGACTGTAAAAACAGTCCGCCTTTTTTTATAGCTGTTTTAAGTGTTTAAAATGCCTTGTTTTACGGGTTTAAAACGGGTTTATTTTTAAACACTATCCCCGTTCCTCCCGAACACTAATAGCATCGGAAAAGCCGAGTCGTTCAACATTTAGGAAAGCTTCGCCTATAAAAGGGTCACGGCTTTTTACTTTGTTTCAACCCGTGACCCTTATAGGCTACGCAAGGAAATAAAGACCACGAACGCACGATAGAAAGGTGTGAGTG
>NZ_JBSGTX010000136.1:0-8582 GCF_053607625.1 Streptomyces sp. NPDC055103 | reverse complement strand
CCGCCGGCCTGCGCACGTGTCCCGGTGTGTCGGCACCGGGCGCACGGCGCCACCCCCGTGTGGCCGGCCGGACCCGCGCCTTCAGCGCGTTCCGACCGCCGCGCGCACGGCCCGCCGTGCCATGGCGCAGTCGTCGTGCAGCCGCCTCAGCAGCAGCCGCTGCTCCTCACCGGCGGAGAGGGCACCGGAGGGCACCGGGACCGTTCCCGCCGGCGGAGCCTCCTTGATGGTGCGCTGCACAGCCGTCTCGTAGGTACGGATCTCCCGCGTCAGTACGATCATCAGGTTCACCAGGAAGGCGTCCCGGGAGGCCGGGCCCGCCTGCTGGGCGAGCTGACTGATCTGGCGCCGGGCCAGCGGCGCGTCACCGAGCACCGCCCACAGGGTCGCCAGGTCGTAGCCGGGCAGGTACCAGCCCGCGTGCTCCCAGTCGACGAGGACGGGACCGGCGGGGGAGAGCAGGATGTTGGAGAGCAGGGCGTCACCGTGGCAGAACTGCCCCATGCCCTGCCGCCCGCCCGCGTGCGCCAGACCGTGCAGCAGCTTCTGCAGGTCGTCCCGGTCCCGGTCCGTGAAGAGACCGAGCTCGTGGTAGCGCGCGATCCGCGTCCCGTAGTCGAGCGGGGCGTCGAAGGTCCCGGCCGGCGGCCGCCAGGCGTTGAGCCGGGCGACCGCCCCGAGCGCGGCCCGTACGTCGGCGCGCGGCGGCGCCTCGACGGGGTGGCGCGAGAGCGCCGCCGCCCGTCCGGGCATGCGCTCGATCACCAGCGTGCAGTTCTCCGGGTCCGCGGCGATGAGCCGGGGCGCCCGCACCGGCGGGCGGTGACGGACGAAGGAGCGGTAGGAAGCTATCTCGTGACGGAACCGCTCGACCCACGCGGGGGAGTGGTCCAGTAAACACTTCGCGACCGCCGTGGTCCGCCCGGTCATCCCGACGATCAGGACGGAGCGGCCGCTGCGGCGCAGCACCTGGACCGGGTTGAACTCCGGGCAGATGCGGTGCACCGAGGCGATCGCCATCTTCAGCTGCGCCCCCTGAGGGCCGGACAGGTCGATTCTTCCGCTCACCGGCTGGGTGCCGGTGCCGCCCGTCCAGCGCCGGGGCCGCACGGCCTGCGGCGCGGGGGCGAGGTACGGCCCGGCACCGGCCGGGACGATGCGGTGCTGCGGCCGGGGCGGGGCGGACACGGAGGACGATGCTGTGTACATGGAGGTGACAGATCCCTTCGTGGTCCGACGAGTTGCGTGCGTCGCCCCGCCCGCCCCCGGGTCCGCACCCTGGGGAATGAGGGCCGGTCGGCGGGGCGGGGTGGCGCGTTCCTACCTGACACCCGGGCGCGGGTGGCGGAACATCGGGCGCACCCTGGCGAACCCTGGCGAATAGTCGCCAGCCCTATGACAGGGGGTTACTGTCAACTCAGCCGAGAACCTGGGGGCTTGACGTGACCGGACAAACCAACACCCGCCTGTCAGACCTGTTCGGCCTGGCGGGCTGGTCCAAGGGCGAACTCGCGAGACTCGTCAACCGGCAGGCGGCGGCCATGGGCCACCCCCAGCTGGCGACCGACACCTCGCGGGTACGGCGCTGGATCGACCGGGGCGAGACCCCGCGCGATCCCGTCCCCCGGGTGCTGGCAGCACTGTTCACCGAGCGTCTCGGCCGTGTCGTGACCATCGAGGACCTCGGGTTCGAACGACACGGGCGCGCCGGAAAGCGGCAGGCCGTCAGGAGCGACGAAAACCCTGACAACCTGCCCTGGCCACCCGATCGTACGGCTGCGGTCCTCACCGAATTCACGGGAATGGACCTCATGCTCAACCGACGCGGCCTGGTGGGCGCGGGGGCGGCACTCGTCGCCGGCTCCGCACTCAGCAGCAGCATGTACGACTGGCTGCAGACCGACCCCGCACGCAAGGCCACCGCCCAGCGCGCCACCGATCCCCTCCACGCCGACCCCGCCGGGTTCGACCGTTACGAGGCCGCCCCCGTCGGGTCGGAGGAGATCGAGGCACTGGAGTACTCGGTGAACGTGTTCCGCGCCTGGGACGCCTCCCGTGGCGGCGGCCTCCAGCGCAAGGCCGTCGTGGGCCAGCTCAACGAGGTGGGCGGCATGCTCGCCTACCGCCACGCCGACCACCTCCAGCGGCGCCTGTGGGGCGTCGCCGCCAACCTCGCCGTCCTGGCGGGCTGGATGTCCCACGACGTCGGCCTCGAACCGACCGCGCAGAAGTACTTCGTCATCGCCGCGCACGCGGCCCGCGAGGGCGGCGACCGTCCACGGGCCGGCGAGGCCCTGTCCCGGGCCGCGCGACAGATGGTGCACCTGGGCCGGCCCGACGACGCCCTCGACCTGATGAAGCTGGCCAAGGCCGGCGCGGGCGAGCAGATGCTGCCGCGGACGCAGGCCATGCTGCACACCATCGAGGCATGGGCACAGGCCTCCCTGGGACGCGGGCAGGCCATGAAGCGGACGCTGGGTGAGGCGGAGGAGCTCTTCGTCTCCGACCGGGCGGACGTGGAACCGCCGAGCTGGATGCAGAACTTCGACGAGGCCGACATGCACGGCATGCAGGCCCTCGCCTACCGGACCCTCGCCGATCACGACGCCTCCGCCGCGATCCCCGCCCAGCGGCATGCCAGGCTCGCCCTGGAACTGCGCAAGCACGGGCACAACCGCTCGAAGCTCTTCGACTTCATCTCGATGGCCTCGGCCTGCTTCATCGCGGACGACCCGGAGCAGGCCGACCGGTACGCCCGGCTCGCCCTGGTCTCCATGGGGGAGACGTCCTCGCACCGGACCTGGCACCGGCTGCGGGAGATGTACCGGCTCACCGGGCAGTACGCGGGCTACTCGAAGATCGAGGACCTGCGTGAGGAGATCGCGCTCGCCCTGCCCAAGTCGCCGGTCAACCGGCCGAGAACCGGCCAGGTCTGAGCCCCTCACGTCACGGGAACCCTGATGCCCCCTCGCGGGGGCGGATACGGCCGGGACGCGGCAGGCCCGACCTCACCCGGGCAGAACGGGTCGGACGGGCTGAACGCGCTGGACGGGCTGAACTCATGGGGCGGGCCCTGGCCACGCCGACGACCCGAATCCCTCCGGGTTCCGGGCCCCTCGGCGAGCTTGCCTCCCTCAGCGGCCGACCCGCACCACCATCACGCAGGCGTCGTCCTCCCGCGGCTCCTCGCCGAACTCCTCGACCACCGCGCGCACGCATTCCTGCGCGTCCCGCGCTCCGATGAGCCGGGGGCCGAGGGCGAGCAGTCGTCGTGTGCCCGTGTCGTCCTGCGCTCCGCTGCCGCGGGTCAGTCCGTCCGTGTGCAGCACCAGCAGGTCGCCGGGGAAGAGCTGGGTCTCGGTCTCGCCGTATCTGCCACCGGTCGTCGCCCCGAGCAGCACGCCCTCGGGCCGCCGGAGGGTGCGCCCCGTTCCGTCGCGGAAGAGCAGCGGGGCGGGGTGGCCGGCCTGCGCCCAGGCCAGGGTCTGGGCGGCCGGGTCGTATCGGCAGCACATCGCACTGCCCAGCGCGGGCTGTACGGAGGTCTCCAGGAGCTGGTTGAGATGTCCCATCAGGGCGCCCGGCCGGATCCCGGCCACGGCCATGCCGCGCAGCGCGCCGAGGAGCATGGCCATGGAGGAGGTCGCCGCGACACCGTGGCCCGTGAGGTCGCCGACGCTCAGCAGCGCGTCGCCGTCCGGCAGGGCCAGCGCGTCGTACCAGTCGCCGCCGATGAGGCCGGTACTGGCGGCCGGCAGGTAGTGGGCCGCCACGTCGAGCGGGGCGGGGCCGTCGTGGGCGAAGCGGAGCGAGCCGCGCCACGGCGGGAGTACCGCTTCCTGGAGCTCGACGGCGACGCGTCGTTCCGTGCGCTCGATCTGGCGGCTGCGCTCCAGGTCTTCCCGGGTCTCGCGGACCGCCCGCTGGCTGCGTCGCAGCTCGCTGACGTCTCGTAAAACGGCCCACATGGAGGCGGTGCAGCCGTCGGCGTCGAGGACGGGCTCGCCGGTCATGTGCACAGTGCGCACGCGGCCGTCCGTCCGGACGATCCGGAACTCGCCGTCGATCGGCTTCCCGTCGATCAGACAGTCCGTCACCATGCCCTGGAGGACGAACTGGTCCTCGGCGAAGACCACGGAGGGCATCTCGTCCAGCGACATGGGGCCGCTCTCGCGGGGGCGGCCGAAGATCTGGAACAGCTCCTCGGACCAACTCACCTCGTCGGTCAGGAGGTTCCACTCGGCGCTGCCGACGCGGGAGAGGAGGGAGCCGGTGCGAGCCGGGGCGGGCTCGCCGTAGGCGGTGCCGGGGGCGGGTTCGGCGGGGAGGGGCGCGTGGAGGGCGGTGTCGGGCTCGGCTTCGGTACCGCCCGCGAGCTCGGTCGCGGTTCCGGGGGCGCCGCCTTCCGGAGAGCCGACCCGGAGCTGCCCCAAGTGGGCTCCGAGGTCGTCGAGTTGGTGCACCGCGAGGTCGCACAGAGCGCGCTGCCACCGCTGTTGGGGGTCGTCGTCGTGGGCCACGGCGTCCCGGCGGACGGCGTCCACCTCGCCGCGCAGGCGACGGGTCTGCGAGATCAGCGCGTCCACAGCGCCCGGCTCCGGCGGCTGGGCGGGACGGTCCGCGAACAGATGGGACGGCATGTCGTACTCCGATACAGGCGCGGCGCGGCCAGGTGGGAAAAGTAGGCCCCGCATACGACTGTTGCACAGCCCGGGACAGCTCGTAAGGGATTTGGCAACACTCGATCCGGTGGTGCTCGTGGCATATGTCAAAGGCCCGGCGATTATCGGACAGGTCGCGACGCGTTACGGTGCGGGGGTGGTGATCGACGACGGAAACGGCACGTTGGGCGCGTACTCGGCAGGTACGCGGGTGCGGGGAGCGAGCGCGCGTACGAGCACGTGGGCCGACGTGCGGACCCGAGCGGCTCCGGGTGGGGACATACGTGCGGGCGGCGGTGCGGACAAGGGCGAGCGGACGGCCACGGGAGCGGCCGGCGCGGTCGGAGCAGCGGGAGTGGTCGGGGCAGTCGGGTCAGCGGGAGTGGCGGGCACAGGCACGGAGGGCATGCGCGTGACGAGTACGGCCGTGACGGGCACAGGTCCGACGGGTACGGCGCACGCGGGTGCGGGGCACGCGGGTACGGCGGTGTTGCTCGCGGCCGCGCCCGCCGGTCGGGGCCGCGCCATGGACGCCGCTTCCGTGCTGCCGGTCCTCGCCGCCGTGCCGCCCGCCGTCCTCACCGGCACCGCCACGGCCACCGTCGTCGAACTCGCCGACCCGCTCGACCCCCAGACCGTCCTCACCCGCCTGCGCGCGGCGGCGGCGAGTCCCGGCCCCCTCGTCGTCTTCCTCGCGGGCCAGCTTCATCTCGACAAGCGCCAGCACCTGCCCCATCTCGCCCTCGCCCGCACCACCTCGGCGACCCTGCGCTACACCGCACTGCCCTGGCACTGGCTCGCCGGTGAGCTCGCCGGACGGCCGCCCGGCACCACGACCGTCGTCGCCGACCTCGCGGCGGACCCGGACGTCTGGGAGCGCCTCGCCTCGGCCCCGGACCTGCTGCACCCGGGCCCCGGAACGCTCGTGTACGGACGGGTGACCCCGGCTCCGCGCCGGGGCGAGCCCACGACCCCCGACTACCTCCGCGCCTGGGCGGAACTCTGGCGCGCCGGCGCCCGGCCGCCGCTCCCCGCGATGCACGCCGAGGCCGCCGTACGGGCGGCTTCCCGCGCGACCGCACCTGAGGCGCTCCTCCTGGCGCCCGCCGCCCCTGCCCCGGCCGTCGCTCCCGTGCCTGCCGCACCCGTGCCGGTCGCCGTCGAGGATCCGCATCCCGCGATCCTCGCCGCCGCGATGGCCGGACGGCACGGCGAGGCGGCCGCGGTGGCGGCCGCCTGGGAGAGCGAGGCCCTGCGCCACCACGGGCCCAGGTCCGCCGAGGCCCTGCACTGGACGGAGGTGCGGGCCGACCTGGCCCGCCTCGCCGGTGAACCGGCCCGCAGCTGCGAACTGTGGCTGGCCGCCGCCGAGTCAAGGCTCGCCCTGCGTCAGTCGGCGGACGACCCCGACGTCGAGGCGGCGGTCGACCGGGCCCACCACCAGTGGGAGCAGATCGCCGACCGCACCAGAGCCGGCGCCCTCGGCCCCGCGCTCGTCGCGCTGCGCCAGCGGGTCCCCGGCCGCCGCCCGGGCGCCCTGGCGGCACTCCGCCGCCGCATGGTCTGAACCGGCCCGCCATCCCACCCGGACCCGCCGCCGCTCCCCGAAAGGCCACTGCGTGACCCCGCCCGACATGGCGCAGCGCTCGCTCGCCACCGCCCAGCGCTCGCTCGCCGACCCCTCCGTACGCCACCCCCTCTGGCCGCCGCTTACCGTGGGCTGCCCGGTCACCTCGACCGACGAGGTCGCGTACCCCCTCGACATCGACTACGCCTACGACGAGGTTCCTGCCGACCTGTTCACGCGCCCGGCCGCCCACGGCCTCGACAGGTGGGCCCCGTTGCTTCCGCCGCTCGCCGCGCCCGGCCTCGGCGAGGGCAACACCCCGATGGTCGAGCTCGCCGACGGCGTCTGGGCGAAGGACGAGTCCCGCAACCCGACCTGGAGCCACAAGGACCGTCTCAACCGGGTCGCCGTCAGCGCCGCCGTCGCCTCGGGCGCGCGCGGGATCGTCGTCTCCTCCTCCGGCAACCACGGCGCGGCGGCCGCCGCCTACGCGGCCCGCGCCGGCCTGCCCTGCGCCGTCTTCACCTCCCCGTACGCCCCGCCCGCGGTGGCCTCCCACCTCCGCGCCTACGGGGCGACGGTCCTGACCGTCCCGTACGAGTCGGTCCGGCCCTTGATGCGCCGGATCGTGGACGAACTCGGCTTCCAGGCCGTCAGCAGCGTCACGGACACCGCGCACACCGGGCACCCGTTCGGGCCCGAGGGGTACAAGACCCTCGCCTACGAGATCGCCCTCGACCTCGGGCGGGCGCCTGCGGCGGTTCATCTCCCCACGGGCTACGGGGAGTTGCTCTTCGGTGTCGCCAAGGGATTCCAGGAGCTCGCCCGGCTCGGCGTGACCGACTCCGTCCCCCGGATGTACGCGACCGAGCCCGCCGCGGCCGGCGCGCTCACCGAGGCCCTGCGCACCGGCCGGCCCGCCGCCCGCGTCCCCGTCGGGCCCACCCTCGCGTACGCCATCGACTGCGAGGTCAACAGCTATCGCGGTGTCGTCGCCGTCCGGGCGACCGGGGGAGCGGCCCGCACGGTGACGGATGATCAGATGGTCGCGGCCCGGGTGGAGTTGGCGTCCCAGGGGTTGTGGTGTGAGACCTCGGCCGCGGCCGGCCTGGCCGGGCTGCGGGCCCATGGGCCGCGCGAGACCGACGGCCCCGTGGTGTGCGTGGTGACGTCCAGCGGCTACAAGGACGTCGCCACGGCGAAGGAGTCGTACGAGCCGACTGTCCCGGACTGGCCGGCGATCACGTCCGCCCTGACGGACGCCGGGGCGGACTGACCCACCGGGAGCGGGGGCCGCCGACCGGGGTGTGGCCCATGCCCCGGCGACGACTCCCCGGCGTGGCCCATGCCCCGGCGACGACTCCCCGGCGTGGCCCACGCCCACTCCCCGGCGTGGCCCACGCGCCGGCGACCACGCCCCGGCGTGTTCTACGCCCCGGCGCCGGCCCCGTCCGTCGCGCGCGGCACGAACCGGATGTTGAACCGGAAGTCGCCGGTCGACAGGGCGATCCCGACGAAGAGCAGGGCGAAGTGCTCCTGGCCCCGCGCGGTGACGATGCCGCCCAGGTCGAGCGGCGACTCGGCAGGCCAGCCCAGATCACCCACGAGGCCGCTGACGACCCGCTTGGCCTCCGTGTCCTCGCCGGAGAGGAAGACGGTGCTAGGGCCCTCCAGGGAGTCCGGTGCGACCATCACCTCACGGTCGATCGTGCAGAGGGTCTTCACGACACGGTCTCCGGGAACGCTCGCTGGATCTCCTCACCGAGGCTGACGACCTGGTGCGAGAGTGACTCGTCCTCCAGGAAGCCGACCGCGACGTCGAGGAGGACCTTCCCGGCGAGCGCCGGGGCCCCGATCGATTCCAGCAGCGCGACGGAAGCCGTGCCAGGGGGCGCGTTCGCGAGGACCTCCGCGTGCGCGGCGGTCCCTGCGGGGTCGTCGACCCGTAACCCCGCCTGAAGAAGTTCCCTGAGCCCCGTCAGGAGCTCTTCGTCCCCGGGGCGCCGTGACCCGAGGACGACGTCGTGTCCCGCGCCCAGCCACGCTGCGGCGAGGGTCCGTCCCACATTGCCTGTTCCGAGAATTCCGATACGCATGGAGATCATCCTGGCGCGCGGGGGTCCGTCTCCGCCTCGGCCGGGGGACCGTAACAGCGTCGGCCTCTCGTCCTAATAGGGCTTGGTCAGGTTCGTTTTGGTGGTACGTGTCCTGTGGGTTCGGTGTGTCGTTGAAGACGTGTGACTCCGGACGAGATTGCGTCTGTGCGTGGTGAGTTGGAGGACTTCGCGGCGGAGGTTTTCGAGCCGTTCGCGAGGAACGACCAGCGTCGGTGGGGGCAGGTCTACTTGCGGGGC
>NZ_JBSGTX010000135.1:0-8737 GCF_053607625.1 Streptomyces sp. NPDC055103 | reverse complement strand
TTCGGGGTAGTTCTTCCGCTTTGCCACCTTGGATCACTTCCCCTGGATGACGAAACATCCAGCGTCCAGGTGTCGGAATTTCGGGGGTCACTCCACCCGTACCCCGAGGGGTGGGCGCCTTCTATCTCCAGACGTGTGCCAGGGCGCTGGGCGACCTTCCGGCGTACACCTGTACTGTTCCAGCTCGATCTCCTCGCACACCTCCACGGCAGGGGCCAGTCGGCCGCACTGCCAGTGCCACATGCCAGAAAACCGTGTCGCTCATCGTAGCGGGGCGGGTAAGGGATCCGGATGGGGCGCCGGTGATGGCTGAACTTAAGCGGTAGAAGGCGCATTCCGGTTGCGGGCATCACTGAGTTGGGTGCGGCGCCAGGCGGCAAAGCCGACGAGGGCGGCTGAAACGCTCGTCCTTCGTATGAGGGCATCCTCCTCGAAGAAGGTCTGTCGCAGCGCAGACCGTGTTCGACGGAGGTCGGACGGGCATCACTTTGGGCCGCTGCCTACTGACTCGGTGGTGTGTGGGTTCAACACAGATGAGGGCCCTTGCCTGATGGCCGTTGCTGGGAGTGGCCGAGACCACGGCCTGACCGGTTGCATCACGGGGCGGTGCCTGGTGCGGACAAGCAGCTGGGGCAGCTCGGATGCATGGGGAGTCCGGCAACCTCGCCGCTTCGAGTGCGCGATAGCGTCGCTGGTAGAACTTATCTGGGAAGGGGCGACCATCGGATGCCGCACAGCAGCACTGGTACAGCTGACAGGCGTGAACAGCGCGGCTTGATCCTTGACTTTGCGGGCGTGCTGACTGCTAGTCCCCTTGCAATTCACCGTGCCTGGTGTGTGTCCGAGGGGTTGCCTCCGGAGGCGTGGCGCAGCGTTCTGAACGACCACCCCGAGGGCCGGCGACTGTACGCGGCTCTGGAGATCGGAGAGATCGGGCAGGTCGAGTGGAACGAAGGGACGGCGGCGCTGCTGGGGGAGCACGTGGACCCCATGAACCTGATGGGGCGGGCCTGGGCCGACGTTCCGCCGGCGCGTCGGATGGTCGCGCTCGCTCGTGCCGCGCGTGCCGCCGGTCACCGTCTCGCGTTGCTCTCCAACAGCTTCGGCCTCGATCCGTTCAATCCGTACGAGCACGTGGGCATCTGGGACCTCTTCGACGTGCACGTCGTGTCCGGGCTGGAGGGGCTGGCGAAGCCGGATCCGGCAATCTACCGGCTCGCACTGGAGCGCATTGGGCTGCCTCCCGAGCGGTGCGTCTTCGCGGACGACCATGCAGTTAACCTTCCGCCGGCCACTGCGCTGGGGATCTCCACCGTCCACGTCATGGACGAAGACGCGGCCGTGGCCGAGCTCGAGACGCTGCTCGGGGTTACGGCAGTCCTGGCTGCCTAAGGGCAACTTCCTTATGGGAAAAGGGCATCCGTGTCCCTCCTTCGGACAGTACTGTCCGTGTGGGGCTCACCACGCGGAGGTTCTGGAGCATGCAGTGGTCGGAGTACACCACCTCTGAGCGCTTGAAGGCGCTGCGCGGCGGCATGACGCAAGAGCAGTTAGCGGAAGCAGCTGGCGTGTCCGTCGGCGTGGTCCGCAAGCTCGAACGCGGCGGGACCGCTTCCCTCCCGTCCCTGCTGTCGATCGCCGACGCGCTCGGTACGGACATCGCCGTGCTCCTCGGCCAGCAGGCGCCACGCCGGTCCATGGACCGCGACGAGCGGGCCGCGCTACGGCTCGTCTCCGCGGCCACCCATGACGCGGCCATCGGCATCCCCACCGATGTCGAGCCGGGCACGGTAGAAGAGCTCCGTGCCGTCGTCCGTCGTGCGGATGCCGCGTACTGGGCAGGCCGTTACACCGAGCTCGGTATTCTCCTGGGCCGCCTGCTCCCTGAGGCCAAGGCCAGGTTCGACGCTGCGGATCCGGGAGAGCGGGAGGCCGCCGCAGGCGTCCTGATCGATACCTTCCAGACCGCGGGTATGGCCGCCAACGTCCTCGGTTCCCGCGACCTTGCGTATGCGGCTCTGACGTACGGCCGCCAGATCGCCGTGCAAGGTGGCGACGATCTGCGTGACGCCCACCTCGCCGCCACGACCGCGTGGGTCAACCTTCGCGACGGCCGTACGAAGCAGGGGTTCCTCCTCGCCGCAGCCCAGGCCGACCGGATCGAGCCCAAGATGAGCGAGCACGACCCGGACCGGTTGAGCGTGTACGGGCAGCTCGTCACGAACGCCGCCGTCGCCGCCTCCCGGGGCGGCGCGAACGCCGACAACGCTCGCGAGTACCTCTCCCAGGCCCATGCCGTTGCCGCCCGCATCGGGGACGAGCACGCCCGCGGCTCGCACGCCCAGCCGTACGGGCCGATGTACGCCTCCACGCAGGCGATGAGCATCGCCGTGGCGCTCGGCGATACGGCTGGAGCGCTGCGGCTCATGGACACCGTCCGCCTGGACGACTCGGTTCCCCTGGCCACCCGGGCCCGCTACGGCCTGGACGTCGCCCTCACCCAGGTCGAATGTCGGCGCTGGGATGCCGCCGCCGACACCCTCCAGGCCGTTTGCGCGATGGCCCCGGGATGGGTGCGCCACCAGATGCTCCCCGGCGTCATCATCAGCCGGCTTGCCGGGGTGTCCGTCAACCGGCTGAGGGGTCTTGCCGACTCTGCGGGCGTTCCTCTTGGGGTGCGCTGACCCTCGTCAGCACTGCAACGATCCGTTGTGGTCGCAGGGCTGCCACCAGCCCGACTGCTACGGGTCGTTGCACACCCCGGCGCGAGCTCTCTCCCGCTGCCACGGGGCGTGGCACAGCAACCGGGTACGGACTTCCCTCGATGTCACGGGCCGTGCCTGGGCCCGGGCGCGGCAGCGCAGCAGCCTTGTGGGCATGCCGATCAACCCGCCCGCCGGCCTCGGGCACGTGCCCATCGCTGTCTACGCCTGCGCCACCACCTCCGCCGCCATCCGTGAGGGCGAAGAGCGTGGCCGCTACTACGCTGACGCCCGCCACTGGCACGTCGCCGGCGCCTGGTCCGACTTCGACCCGACTCTGCCGCTCGCGGAGCGGCCTGGATGGCAGGCCGTCACGTCCGCCCTCTCCGCCGGGATGATCCGGGGCGTCGTCGTCAGCGCCCTCACCCACGTCGCCACGGACGCGGCCCAGTTCGCCAGCCTCGGAGTTCTCATTCGCGAGCGGGGCGGGTTCCTCGTGGATGCCTCGGGTGTCGCGCCCGCGCGCCGTACCCCGGGCCAGCGCCGACGGCGCCGCGGCATCGCGGACGCGGCCTCTGGATTGACCCCGCAGGGCGATACGCCCGAGGAAGGCACCCCGTGACCGCGGAGCGGGCGTGGGTCGGAGACCTCGTCAGGGACGCAAGCGGACGGCGGGCGATCGTCACCGACGTCCGAGCAGGCGGCACCGTCTGGGTGCTTCGACCGCCGACCGGCGGCGGTCCCTACTGGGAGACCGACGCCCCCGACACCCTCGAAATCCTCGCCCGCGCCGGCACTCGGGACAGCCAGTGAGCCCCACCCACCCGGCGTCTTCTGGCCGCCGCAGCTCCCTCCGTCCTGCCCGCGCGCCACGTCCGGAAGGCGAAGCCCCTGTGTACGCGTTCGGCTTGTGCATCGACCAGCAGTACCTCGTCCCCGGCCTCGCCACCCTCGGCGGCCTGGCCGACAGCCTCACCCCGTCCGCGCGCCGCACCGCCGCCGTACGGGTGCTCACCCTCGACCTCACCCGTGCGCAGGCCCTCCTCCTCTCTGACTTCGCCAAGCGGGCCGGCTTCGGCTCCTTCGACCTCCGCCACTGCTCCCCGCTGCGGACCTCCCGCATGGCCGACGCCTCCTACATCACCGTCACGACCTACCTGCGCTTCGAGTTCACCTCGGGCTTCGTCCGCAGGCCCTACCTGATCTACGTGGACGCCGACGTCCTCGTACGCGGAGATCTCACCGACCCGCTGGGCTCCCTCGGGCCGTACGAGACCGGGGCCGTGCGCGACGAGTTCAACCCGGCCGTCGGCGAGTGCCCGGCGTTACCCGGAGCCGCCGAACGCTGGCCCCACCTGCGCGGACGTCCCTACTTCAACGCGGGCGTGCTCTGGACCCACACCGACCACATGCCCCGCATCCGCCGAGGCGTCGAACAGGCCCTGATCCACGCCCGACGCCACATCCTCCACAACGACCAGGACGCCCTGAACCTGTGGCTTCTGCGATCCGGCCGGGTGCGCCCGGTGGCCGGCGGCTTCAACCGGTTCGAGGTCGGCCGGTTCCTTGAGCGCGGGAACTGGGTACGCCGGGTCGTCACGCGCTCGCCGAAGCCCGATCCGGCAGCCGCCCTCGTGCACTTCGTCGGCCCCGAGAAGCCGTGGCAGGCCGACTGCCCCGTCACGGAGGACGTCGTCGAGTACCGCCGGCATCTGGCCCGCGCCCTGCGGCACGTTCGGCGTCTGGGTGCCGTCGGCGTGGAACCGGCGGGTGTGCGGTGAACCCGGGGCTACCGCCTGCCGTCTCGCGCGCCGCCCTCGCCCTGACCGGCGTACCGGCCCGCACTGGACACCGTCTGTCCGCCCGCTCGCGCACGGCCGTGTACCGGGCGGGCCTGGCCGACGGACGCAGTGTCGTGATCAAGCTGTACGCGGCCACCGCACGCCGCAACGCGATCACGGAAAGCGCGGCGTTCCGAGCCGTGGCCGACCACGTTCCCGTCCCGGCCGTCCTCGGATACGGCCACATCCCCGGCCATGAGGCGACCGCCCTCATCACCACCGACCTCGGTCCACTCACCCTCGGCAGCGCCATGCGCTCCGGCCGGATCTCCGAGGAACGCACCCTGAAAGACCTGGCCGGTCTGCTCGGCCGCCTGCACCGGGCCCCCGTCCAGTCGTTCGCGCCACGCCGACCGTTCTACGAGCAGGTCACCTCGCTCGGCCGCCGCTGCCCGCCCAGCAGTCTGGACCACATCGCGCCCGCCCTGGCCACCATCGCCGACGCCGCCCACACGGCGCCCGTGTGGTGCCACGGCGACCTGCACGGCGACAACATCGTGCTCGCCGGCCCCAGCGCCGTCCGCCACCTGGTCGACTTCACCGACGCCGCAGCCGGCCCCCGCGAATCCGACGTCGCCCAGACCCTGGTCATGACCGACGCCCTCTCGACCCTCCGGGCGCGCACAGTCACCGACGCCTACCCCCTCGCCCTCGACCACCACCTGCTGGCCGCCTGGGCCGTCTTCCACACCACGCGCTCCTGGGCCCATTCCTCCCCGGGTGCCGACCGCGCCTTGTGGGCCCGCCGTCTGGACGACCTCAGCCGACGGACCCCGCACCTCTTCCGCACACGCCGCCCGGAAAGGACGCGCTGATGAGCACCCCTGCCCTGTCGGTAGTGATCCCGGCCTTCAACGAGGCCGCCTACCTGCCTCGCTATCTGCCCTCCGTCCTCGCCTCCCTTGCCTGCTGGGAGGAGATCACCGGCCGCACGGGAGAGGTGATCGTCGTCGACAACGCCAGCACCGACGCCACCGCCGACATGGCCGCCTCCTTCGGCGTCCGCGTCGTCACCGAAGCCGTTCGTAACATCGGCCGCGTTCGTAACACCGGAGCGAGCGCCGCCCGCAGCGGACGCCTCTTCTTCACCGACGCGGACGTGGCTCTGCCCCTGGAGGCGGTCACCGCCGCCGCTGCCGCCATGGACGCCGGGGCCATCGGCGGCGCCATCCCGCCGCTCTACACGCCCGAACGGCTCGGTGCCCGCCTGCTGTGCGCCTACTGGGACCACTACCGCACCCGGCGCGGCGGAGCCCAGGGCGTCAACCAGTTCTGCACCACCGACGCCTTCCACCACGTCGGCGGATACCGGGACGACCTGTTCATGAGCGAGGACGTGGAGTTCTTCGCCCGCCTCACCGCCCACGGCCAGGCCACCGGCCGGCCCGTGACGATCCTCGACGAGCTGCGCGTACGCCCGTCGACCCGCCGCTACGACCAGTGGTCGAGCCTCCGGATGCTCTGGTGGCAGAACCCCGTGACCGCCCGCCTGCGCCTCCGGTCGCCCCGCATGTGGCGCCACTGGTACGAGACCACCGTGCGATGACAAAGGAGACCCCTGTGCAGCCCCAGCCTCTGGCCGACCTGCCGGTTCCGGACGGGCACGGCATCTACACCTTCCCCGACGACCTCCACCGCGCCCACCAGACGCACACCCAGCAGCTCGCCGACCGCCACCGGAACCACGACCACCGTGTCCTGGAGGTGACGGCACCCCACACCCGCGTCCCGTACTTCATTGAGGCTCGCAGCCCCGCCAGCCGCCCGGTCCTCGTCATCGAACCCCACCACGACGACTTCGCCCTCTCCGCCTCGGGCACCTTCCTCGCCCACCCCCGACCGCTGACCGTGGCCACCGTCTTCACCCGGTCCCGGAGCGTCCACCCCGCCCTGGAGACCACGTACACCGCGGTCGACGCTGTGTCCGAGCTGCGCGACCGCGAGGGAGCCGCCGCGCTCGCGCCGTTCGGCGCCCGTCGGCACCTCCTCGGCCACAAGGACGCCGAGCCTCCGTACCGGCCCTACGGCCTCCAGGTGCTCGACCAGATCACCGGTGAGCTCCGCCGGATCGCCGCGGCTCATCCCGGCGCCGAACTCCTCGCGCCCGCCGCCGTCACCCGCCACCCCGACCATCTCCTCGTCCACGAAGCGGCCGTCCGCCTCGGCTGCACCTGGTTCTGGGAGGACCTCGCCTTCTGGTCCACGTACGCGCTCGCCGGCTGCGACCAGCACCTGTTCCGTACACGTACGGGGGTGGCGATGCGGCCCGAGCTGGTCGACATCACTGACGTCGTCCTGGACAAGGTCACCGTCCTGCGGATGCACGGCTCGCAGATGCACCCGGCACGGAAGATGTACCGCCCGATCCGGCACGCCTTCACCACGGCCGCCGACCTCGTCGACGGCACCGGCCGCTACGCCGAACGCTTCTACCGGACGGAGGAGTCGACGTGCTGATCATCGCCCTGGAGGGACCCTCCTACGCCGGCAAGTCCACGGCGATACGTCACCTCCGCCGCACCGCCCACGGCTCGCGGGCGTTCGTCTCCGACTGCTACGTCAAGCACATACCCCACCGCGACGACATCCCTCCGGCCCGTACCGACTCCGCGGCCGCCCAACTCGCCGCTTTCGAGAGGTTCATGGAGATCGAGGCGACCCGAGTTGCCGAGGCCGCCGCGAGCGGGAGGCAGCTCGTCATCCTCGACCGCTCCGTGGACACCCTCCTCGCCCACGCGTACGCCCTGGACGCCCTGTTCGGGTACGGCGTCCACTGCCAGCTTCTCGACCGCCTCAGGACGCTCTCCTTCCTGCGCCCCGACCACACCCTCTACCTCGACGTCCCGGGGGAGACGCTCCATCTCCGCCGCAAGACCGCCGGGCACACTGCCGCCGAATCCGAGTACTTCCTCCACGAACCCGGTTTCCTCCGCCACGCCCGCGACTACTTCGTCCACACGCCCCGGCGGCCCGCGACGAGAGAACTCGTCGTCCTGGCCGCCGACGCCGGCCCGGACGACGTCGCACAGGCAGTGGAAGCCCTCGTCACCCACTGGGCGAGGTAAAGGACGATGCCCATCGCCCTCTTCGCCTGGCGTCGCACCCCGCCCCCATTCCTCATCGGCGGCGCCGAGGTCACCCAGCAGCTCCTCGCCGAAGAACTCGCCGCCGCCGGCTGGCACGTCACCTATCTCGGCTCGCACGAGGCGCCCTGGGAAGGAGCCACCCAGCTCCCCGATATGTGCGCCCTTCTCGACCAGCATCGCATCCCTTACGACGAGACAGAGGACGCCCTGCGCTACCGGTGGAACGGGGTCGAGTGCTCCGCGTTGACGCAGAACAAGGTGGAACACGCCCTCGATGGCCTCCTGAGAGACCTCCGACCGGACGTCGTGTTCACCTCGCAGGAGGGCTCGGCGCAGCTCGCCGCGCGGGCCCGGCCGAGCGCGCTCGTCGCCGGCCTCCTGCACTCCGTCTCCGCCACCGGCCTGGGAGTCCTCGACGGCCGACCCCACTACGGCCTCGCCGTGTCGGAGTTCGTCCTGGCGCGAGCACCCCGGACGCCCGCCACCCGCCTCGCCGTCATGTACCCGCCGTTCGCGCTGCCGGGGGACAATGTGAGCGAGACCCGCACCGCGTCCGTACTCATGATCAACCCCATTCCCGCCAAGGGATCCGAGCTACTGCACCAGCTCATCCGCCTCATGCCGGAACAGCACTTCACCCTGGTCGAAGGCTGGTGGGACACCGCCGCCGACTTCGCCGCCTATCCGAACGTGACGTATGTGCCCCGCGTGTACGACATGGCGCCGCTGTACCGCAGCCACCACCTGCTGTTGGTCCCTTCCACCGTGGAAGACGCCTTCCCCCGCGTGATCATCGAGGCCGCGCTGCACGGCGTTCCGACCATCGGGACCGACCGGGGCGGCATCCCCGAAGCCATCGGCGATGCCGGGATCGTTCTGCCGAGCGCAGCAGACCCCGAGACGTGGGCGCGCGCGATCCGGGCGGCGGACCGCGAGGCGCTCGGCGCGAGGGTCCGGCGCAGGGCGGTCGGGTTCACGAGGCCGTGCCTGCCCGAGCTCCGGCAGCTGGGGATCTAGGTGTATTGCCCCGGGAGGTTGTGGACGGGTGATGCAGGTCTCGGCTGAGACTGCTTGAACGGGTGAGGGCCTTCCGGGTTCGGTGTGGATT
>NZ_JBSGTX010000134.1:0-8752 GCF_053607625.1 Streptomyces sp. NPDC055103 | reverse complement strand
ACAGCCGCAATCTCGTCCGGAGTCACACCCTCTCAACGCAACACCGAGCCAGAAGGACACGCTCAACCACAGCTGACCTGACCAAGCACTACTAGCGCGTCGCGAGTCGCTCCAGCAGGGCGGCGCTGTGCGCGAGGAGCGTCCGCTCCTCGTCGTTGAGTTCGGCCTCGATGGCCTGTGCGAGCCAGCCGGCCCTGCGGCCGCGCTCCGCCTCGAGTGCTGTGCGGCCCGCGTCCGACAGTTCGACCAGTGACTTGCGGCCGTCCGTGGGGTGCGCCCGGCGCGTGATCAGGTTCTGCTCCATGAGGAGTCCCACCGAGCGGGCCATCGACTGAGGGCGTACGCGCTGATCGGCGGCGAGGTCGCTGGTGGTCATGGCGCCGTTGCGGTCGAGTGCGCCGAGCACGGCGGCCTGCCCCAGCGGGATGCGGTCCTCGTGCTTGACGCGTCGCGTGAGCTTGCCCATCGCGGTGCGCAGTTCGGCGGCGATGGCGGCGGCTTCCGGGGTGGGCATACGGCACTTTACCCCGCTGGTCCGCAAAGCCGTGCGGCTGACCTGTGCAGCAATGCTGTACAGCAAAACTGTGCAGCATTGCTGTATGGTTCGGCTCGTCGGGTCCAGCGTCAGCGTCGTCGCAGCCGGGGCTCCGGCACACGACAACGGGAAGGACCTCCCATGTCCACGAAGGCAGTCGGAACAGTCGACGCCACCATCGAGACCGTCACCGCCCGCCGGATCATCGACAGCCGGGGCAACCCCACGGTCGAGGTCGATGTCGTCCTGGTGGACGGATCCCTGGGCCGCGCGGCCGTCCCCTCCGGCGCCTCCACCGGCGCCCGGGAGGCCGTGGAGCTGCGCGACGGAGACTCCGCGCGCTGGCACGGCAAGGGCGTCGACCGCGCGGTGGCGCACGTCAATGGGGAGATCGCGGCCTCCGTGCGCGGCCGGGACGCCGCGGACCAGGCGGGTCTCGACGCCGCCCTCGTCGCCCTCGACGGCACCGCCACGAAGTCCCGGCTCGGCGCCAACGCGATCCTCGGCGTCTCCCTCGCCGTCGCCAAGGCCGCCGCCGCGGCCCACCGGCAGCCCCTCTACCGCTACCTCGGCGGCGCCGGAGCCCACCTCCTGCCGCTGCCCATGATGAACATCGTCAACGGCGGTGCCCACGCCGACAATCCGCTGGACTTCCAGGAGTTCATGATCGCGCCCGTGGGCGCGGACACCTTCGCCGAAGCCGTCCGCATGGGCAGCGAGGTCTTCCACACCCTGCGCCGCGACCTCCTGGCCGCAGGGCACTCCACGGGCGTCGGCGACGAGGGCGGCTTCGCACCCGCACTGCGTACCGCCGAGGAGGCGCTCGACTTCGTGACGGCCGCCATCGAGCGCACCGGCTACCGCCCCGGTGCGGACATCGGCCTGGTCATGGACCCGGCGTCGTCGGAGTTCTTCCGCGACGGCGCGTACGACTACGTGGGCGAAGGGGTGCGCCGCACTCCCTCCGAGAACGCCGACTACCTGGCCAAGCTCATCGACGCCTACCCGGTCGTCTCCATCGAGGACCCGATGGCGGAGAACGACCTGGACGGCTGGCGCGAGCTGACCGCCCGGGTCGGCGACCGGTGCCAGCTCACCGGTGACGACGTGTTCTGCACCAACGAGACGCTGCTGCGCGAGGGCATCCGCACCGGCGTCGGCAACTCGGTCCTGGTCAAGGTCAATCAGATCGGGACCCTGACCGAGGCACTGGCCACGGTGGCCACGGCCCACCGGGCGGGCTGGACGGCCGTCATGTCGCACCGCTCGGGCGAGACCGAGGACACCACGATCGCGGACCTGGCCGTGGCGACCGGCTGCGGTCAGATCAAGACCGGCTCGCTCTCCCGCTCCGACCGGACGGCGAAGTACAACCAGCTGATCCGGATCGAGGAGGAGCTGGGCGACTCGGCGCGCTTCGCCGGGCGCTCCGCGCTGCTCAGGGCGTGATCGGTCGGTAGCGGTACCAGCTCTCTAGACCTCGGGAAGCGAAGGGTCGGGCGTCCAGGGAGCGGGCGCGACGAGGGACCATCGTTCGTGGTCGCGCCAGGCTCCGTCGATGTAGAGGTAGTCGGGCGACAGGCCGTCGTAACGGAAGCCCAGTCGCCGGACCAGTGCCAGGGACGACGTGTTCGCCGGCTGGATGTTCGCCTCCAGCCGGTGGAGCCGCAGGTCGTCGAAGGCGTGCCGCAGGACGAGGGCGAGCCCTTCGGCCATGTAGCCCCGACCGGCGGACGGGGCGAAGGCCGCGTAGCCGATGGAGGCGCCCTGGTAGCGGCCGCGGACGATCGAGTTGATGTTGACCATCCCGGCCGCCTCGCCGGTCTCCCGCACACGGATCAGGAAGCCCAGGTTGGTGCTGTCCTCGAAGCGGCGCATCCAGCTCCGGAACTCCTCCGCGGTCGCCGGCAGCTGCATCCACGGCGAGTGGAGCTCGGCGCTGGCCCTGACGAGGGAGCAGAACTCGTCCTGGTCGGCGGTGGTGAACGGGCACAGTTCGACTCGGGACGGCATGGAGGAGGTCATGGGCCCATCGTAGGACCGCCTTCGAACAGAGGGTCAACCGAGTGATCCGTCGTCCGTCAGAGGGTCAACCGAGTGATCCGTCGTCCGTCCGAGCGATCGTCACGGGGTCCTCGATGAGGTGCACGGCCGGTGGCGGCTTCGGCACCGGCCGCATCCACGCGGTCGGGGTGTCCGCGACCTCGGCGAGGTCCCAGTCCCGGCAGGTGGCGTCGAGCGCCAGCGGATAGAGGGTGAGCGTGCCGTCCCGGGCGATGTGCATGCGGAGGAATCCAGGACGGTCGTCGATCGACTGCCCGGACATCTGCCACTCGGCGACCAGGCCCCGGTCCGTCCACAGCACCCACAGGGCGAAGAGCAGGGACCCGAGGAGCGCGCCGATCACCGCCGCGACGGCCAGCAGGATCAGCAGGATCCAGATGCCGTTCCAGGAGAGAGGGACCTTCCGGGCCACGGCGACGGCGACGGACAGGGCGCCGACGGCGACCGCCAGCTGAAGCAGCACGGCGACGACCGGACCGGACGGCATCCCGGGCCGGCGTCCGCGCAGCAGCCCACTGCCCCAGCCGATCACGAACGGCAGGACGAGCAGAACCGCGCTCGTGCAGAGCAGCCCGTACACGTCGTCCGCGCCGGCGCTCCGCACGGCTCCGACGGGATTGTGTCTGCCCTCGGCCAGCGCGAACACGCCGCTCGCGAGCAGGACGAGCACCAGTTGCAGCGCCCCGGCCAGTACGGCGAAGCCGGGGTTGCGCCGCGGGAGCCAGTACGGCGACCAGGGCACGGCGATCCCGCGGGCGAGCGCGCGGGACTCCTCCGCTTCGGGATACGTGTGCCGGGCGAGGGCGAACACCGGCGGCGGAACGTCCTTCTCCCGCATCCGCGAGGTCTCGGGCGGCAGCGGCAGGGTGCGCGGCAGCCGGTGGGTGGCGGCCAGGAACGCGCCGCCCAGACCGCACGTCACCATCTGGCGCCGCCGCGGGTCCGGAGGCGGCCCGCCGTCGGATCCGGGCGGGTCGTCGGGCAGCTGTTCCGCGTAGCGGGCGTAGTGGTGCTTGTCGCCCGTCAGCCAGAGCCGGATCGACGCGCCCGTCTCCTCGCGCTTCCGGGTCGCCTCGTCGAAGCGGGTCCGGATGACGTTGTGGTCGAACCAGTGCAGCGAGTTGAAGGCGTCGGGCTCCTCGTCGCTCTCGACCCAGGTGGGCGCCGCGGAACAGACGATCACGCTGTCGCCCGGCAGCAGCCGCGGCGAGAGGTGGGTCTCGAAGTAGCGGCGCTGCGGATCGTCGACGTAGGAACCGAGCTGGCTGTCAAGGCCGACGAGCCACCACCGATGCGGCAGCCTCACGGCGAAGTAGCTCCGGCTCTGCCGGGTCTCCCAGCCGCCGATGGACCGTCCCTGGGCGAACATCCGCAGGAACGCGGTGAGTCCGTCGTACCAGTCGTGGTTGCCCGGCAGCACCACCATGAGCGGCAGGTCCGGCGCGCTCGGCAGAGCGGCGCGGTAGGGGCCCTTCATCCGGTCCTCGTACGCCGTCGTCGACGCCACCGGATACACCTGGTCCCCGCCCAGGACGAGCAGCGAGGCACGGGGGCAGGCGCCGGCCCCTTCCACGACGAGCCGGTCCGCCGCCACCGCGGACGCCACCGAGTACGTCGCCTCGAAGCCGTCGCCGAGGTCGGCGGCGAAGTCGATCCAGATCTCGTCGGCGTCGGGACGCGCCAGCGGCGCGTGCAGGAGTCCGGCCTGGAGCGCGCCCTGGATCTCCCGCTTGTCCGCGTAGTCCGCGAAGACGGCGGCCAGCCCGACCTTGACCGCCGTACGGGCCAGCTCCTTCGGTGCCAGCCAGCGCACCGGTTCCTGCGGTGTGAACAGGAGCGCCGTCGCCTGCTTGCGCAACTCGTGGAAGTCCACGGTGGATCCTCCGTCACAGCGGTGACCAGGGCAGGACGTCCTGCGCGTACACGTCCCACAGCTTTCCGGCGAAGAACCGTCCGAAGCGGCCCAGCACGGCGGCCCTGCCGGGGAGTGTCGGCGCCTCGACCCGGAAGGTGGTGAGCTGCTTCAGGAAGTCGGCCGGGCGGATGCGAACGGAACCCGAGGCCACCATCGGGGCCGTGGACTCCTCGCCGGCATCGACATGGCCACGGAGGATCCGGGTGTGGAGGACCGACGTGTCCCGCCAGACTCCCCGCCGTGAGTCCTCGTCGACGTCCTTGTGCCCGCTGAGGGTGAGCCGATGGCCGGCGCGGTCGGTGAAGAACAACCGGTAGCGCATCTGCAGGTGTTCCGGGTCGGAGGTCTCCACGAACAGCTGGAAGGTGCCTCGTTCGACGGGCAGACGTCCGCCCAGTTCCTGGCAGACGATCTCTCCCCGCAGCGCGCCTTCGTGCTCCGGACCGACGATGAAGCGGTCCACTCCCCGGATGTCGACGGTCACGTGCAGGGCCAGGTCGGCGGTGGCTCGCCCCTCCGCCGAAGTCTCCTCCCGGGCGTCGCGGGTCTCCTCTCGGGCGTCGTGCTCGCCGAAGACGACACGGCCGACCATGCGCTCGGTGAACCGCAGACTCGTCAGGTCCTCGGAGGCGGAGCCCGGGCCGGAGCCGGCGCTGGGGCCGGAGTCGGGGGCGAAGACGGGGCCGGGGGCGGGGTGGTCCGGCGGGGTGCTCGGCCGCCAGGGAATCCCCTGGGCGGTGCACCAGGCGCGAGCGTATCGGACGCCGAGTTCCACGGCCTGCGCGAAACGGTCCCTGCTGAAGTTGACGAGGTAGTTCAGCGGGACCTCGGCGCTCAGGAGTCTGACCTCGATGAGGCGCCCGAACTCCCCGCGCTCCCCGCCGCGGATCGCCGCGTTGCTGGCCTCGATCCGACGCAGCCAGTGCTTCAACTGGCCGTTGGCCGTCGTCTCGATGATGTGGAAGTAGTTGGCCACGAAGCCGTCCCGCCAGCGGTGGCGCCGGCTGACCGTCCAGATGATCCAGAGCTCGTCACAGCCTCGCCGGATCGCCTCCTCGACGTTTCCGTCGGTCAGATAGACCGGGTCGATGTAGGTGTCCCCGTCGATGACGACGGGCGGGAACCACATGGGCAGCGCGACCCCGGCACAGAACCGCTCCTCGTCCATCCGGTCCGCGGTCACGATCTCCAGTTCGTTGGCGGTGAAGTTGTAGAGGTTGAAGGTGGCTTCCCGGTCGGTGGCCCGGATCCTCTCCCAGTCCAGCCCCCAGCCGGGGAAGACGTGCCGCCGGTAGCCGTCCAGCGTGAAGAGGGACCTGGCGTACGGCCCTTTCGGCAACTCGCGCCAGTTCGGGGACACGCCCTTCAGGGGCGAGAGGCGGCGCCAGTTGTCCGCGATCTCGCGTCCGGACATCCCCTGGCAGTACATCGCGAGGTTGAACACGCCCCCGCTGGCGCCGTCGACATGGTCGAACCGCAGGTCCGCCTCGTCGAGCAGGACTTGGAGGGCGCCCGCCTGGAAGGCCACCTTCAGCCCGCCGCCGGCGAGGACGAGTGATCTGCGCGGGGAGTCGCCGCGGCGCTCGCCGCCCTGGCCGGTCGTCATGAGGGCCTCGTGGGGTTCTTCCGGTGATCCTCGATGAGGCGGTCCGCCGACCGGTCGGCCAGCGCCGCGATGGTGAGCGAGGGGTTCGGGCCCACGGGTCCGGGCATCACCGAGCCGTCGGCGATCGACAGCCCCGGACAGCCGTACACGCGCCCGTACGGATCCACCACGCCGTGCTGCTCGTCGCGTCCCATCGGCGCGCCGCCCAGGGGGTGCACGGTGATCAGACGGTTGAGCCGCCACAGGGGATTCGAGGCGTAGTGCCCGCCGATCGCGCGCGACACGCGTCCCATGGTCTCGTTCATCTGGTGGAAGTACGGGTCGGAGGCGGTCGGACTCCAGTCGAGGTCCAGATTCCCGTCCCGGAGGAACATCCGGCCGTCGGGGACGTCCCTCCCCATGCCGAGCAGCGGCACGGACGTCGCGGTGAACAGCCCCTTGCCCATGGCGTCACCGAGCTGTCGCCCCACACGGCTCTTGGCGGTTCTCGTCAGCTGCGACCATCCTCGCCGCAGTACGAACCTCGCGACCCTGTTGGACAGGGTGAGGACGTTGTGTTCGACGAGCCAGTTGAGGAACTCCGGGTATCCCGCGTCCTCGATGTAGAAGCCCCGGGCGGACTCGCCGTCCGCCGCGCGGTCCCTGCGCATCGCGCTCGTGATGACGGGGCCGAGACTCGGCTCCAGCATGCGCGGCACCGTCTCCCCTGGCCGGTCCTGACGCCCTTCGCGCGCTTTGATCACCAGCCCGAGGAAGTCCCCGTTCCCGGAGAAGCGCGTCCCCAGGGCGGGGCTGAGTGCGGGGAACGCGCTGCGGTTCCTCAGCAGCAGATAGGTGGTGCCGAAGGTTCCGGCGGAGAGGACGAGCCGTCGGGTCCTGACCGTGTGGCGCTCGGGAGGCGCGAGCGGATCGTCGTGCCCGGCGGTGCCGTGCTTGACGTACGAGACCAGGAACCCCTCCCGGACCGGCTCGAAGGAGCGGACCTCGCAGAGCGTCCGGATGTCCGCCCCGAGCCGGTCGGCGGCGCTGAGATAGGTGAAGTCGAGACTGTTCTTGCTGCCGAAATTGCAGCCCAGGTCGCATTCACCGACCAGCCTGCACGTGTAGCGCGGGCTGTGATGGAGATTGTCCTCGCCGCCCTCGACGGGAACGCCCGGCGCCGGGGGACTTCCGAAGGAGACGGCCAGCGGAGGGAGTTCCCACGGCAGACCCAGCCGCTCCGCCGCCTCCCGCATGGCGACGGTCTTGGGCGTGTCCTGATACGGCTTCACGTCGAACGGGTACCGCTGCGCGCCCAGCATGGCCTCGACGCGGTCGTAGTGCGGATCGAGGTCCTCCCGCGTCACGGGCCAGTCCTCGTACCCTCCGTCGAACGACTCGTGGACGAACCAGCTTTCCGGCTTGCGGATCAGCACGTTGGCGTAGATCAGCGAGCCTCCGCCCAGCCCGCTGGACACCAGGGCGTCGAGCTTCGAGAAGCTCCACATGTCGTACAGCCCGTGGAGCCCGGAGTCCGGATCCCAGAAGTTCTTGGCCGCGGCGTGGGGACTACGGGGGAAGGATCCCGGCGGGAACGGCTTCCCTCGTTCCAGGAGGCATACGCGGAGGCCGGCCTCCGCCATCCGGAACGCCGTCACGGATCCGCCGAAACCCGACCCGACGACGACGGCATCGAAGACGTCCACGCTCGCCACCTCTAGAAGCCGAAGACCGTGCCTTGGCTCCCCCCGCATGCGGCTGCTGCACGCGCCACCTCCCTTCCCATGGTTCACCCACGGGTGGTCACCCGCACGTCGGGGGCGTGCCGCGGCCCGGGGGTGCGTCCGGTCCGGGGCGACCGCCTGCCGTGCAGGGTGAGGAAGTAGATCTGAAGGGATTCCTCCGGTCCTCGCTCGAAGCGGTTCACGACCCGGCCGAGCGGATTCCATATCCGGCCGTCGGGCATCCGCGCCCCGACCGGGTGCGCGAAGACGGGACGCAGGGGGTGCTCCGGGGGCAGGTCCACCCAGACCGCGCCGGCCTGGCGCACCAGCACTTCCCCGACGTACGCGCCGAGTCCGAGCAGCGGCCCCGCCACGCTGTCCCGCCCGGTGCCGCCGCGACGCAGCCCGTCGATGAGCCGGTCGACGATCCGCAGACTCGTCGCGGAGTAGTCCAGAGGAAGCCGCGCCCGCGCCGTCGCGCGCTCGACGAACCCGGATGCGTGACGTCTCATGTCGTCCGCGCTGAACTGCCGGCCTTTCGGGTCCATGTGTGATCACCCTCTGTGCGTATCGGTGAGCTCTCCAGGTGATCAAGCGGATCCCGCGCCGGAATCATCACGGGGAGAGGACGTGATCGCGGTCACAGAGCGGTGTCCGATACCGAGGAGCCGACGACGACGCGCCACCGCCACCGCCACCGCCACCGGCGCCTTCGGCCGAACCACGTGCGGCGGCGAAGCGACCGCCCCGGAGCATCCACCGCCGCCCCATAGGGCCTGACATCCGCCCGCGGCGGCGCCGCCGGCGGATGTCAGGCCGTGAAGGGGGCTGGACCTAGCTTGACTCTGTCGGGGATCTTGGAGTTTCCCGGTGCGCCCGGGGTGATCGGTGGGCATGCTCGGGGTGTTCCGAGAGCCTATGCAGTTGTC
>NZ_JBSGTX010000133.1:0-8824 GCF_053607625.1 Streptomyces sp. NPDC055103 | reverse complement strand
TTGTTGGTCTCGGGGGCTGGTTTTTGTGTATATGAGAATGCATTACGGCCCCGCCCTTTGGGGGGGGGGGCCTCAGTGCCCCGCCCACGACGGCCCCCTTCCTTCTCTGATACCTGGGGCGCCGTCATGACCCACAGCCCCCTGCATACCCCGTCGCACATACCTTCCGGAGTTTTGAATGAGCACCGAGCGCACCGCCCAGTCGATCACCCCCGCTGTCTTGCACCGCCTCGTCCAGGAGGACCGGGCGCCGCGTCTGCTCGATGTGCGTACCCCGGGCGAGTTCCGCACCGTCCACATCCCCGGCTCGTACAACGTCCCTTTGAGCACGCTGCGCGAGCACCGCGCGGAGCTCCTGTCGCACCTGGACGAGGAGGTCGTGCTCGTGTGCCGCTCGGGGCAGCGCGCCCGGGAGGCAGAGCAGGCCCTCGCCCAGGCCGGCCTGCCGAACCTGCGGGTCCTGGAGGGCGGCATGAACGCCTGGGAGGCAGCCGGCGCCCCCGTCGAGCGGGGGCCTGAGCGCTGGGACATGGAGCGCCAGGTCCGCCTCGTCGCCGGCTCCATCGTCCTGGCCACCGGCCTGGCCGGCATCCTGATCCCGGGCGTCCACCTCATCGGCACCGCCGTCGGCGCCGGCCTGACGTACGCCGCGCTCAGCAACTCCTGCGCCATGGGCGTCCTGCTGTCCAAGCTCCCCTACAACCGCGGCCCCCGGACCGACCTCCGCACCGTGATCGCGGAGCTGCGGAGCGCGTCGTGACCGCCCTGATCGTCGCGGCCTCCCTGCTCATCGGCGTCAGCCTCGGCATCCTCGGCGGCGGCGGGTCCATCCTCACCGTCCCGATCCTGGTCTACCTCGCCGGACAGGACACCAAGGAGGCCATCGCCACCTCTCTGTTCGTCGTCGGCGTCACCAGCCTCGCCGCCCTGATCCCGCACGCCCGCGCCCACCGGGTGCGGTGGCGGACCGGCTTGCTCTTCGGCGCCTTCAGCATGGCGGGCGCGTACGGCGGCGGACGGCTCGCCGAGTACATACCCGGCACGGTCCTGCTCGTCGCGTTCGCGCTGATGATGCTCGCCACCGCCTTCGCGATGCTCCGGAAGCCGCGCGACGGCGCGAAGAGGGCGGCCCGGCCCGCCCACCGTGACCTGCCACTCAAGCACATCGCCGTCGAGGGACTCGTCGTCGGCGCCGTGACCGGCCTGGTCGGCTCCGGCGGCGGGTTCCTCGTCGTCCCCGCCCTCGCCATCCTCGGCGGACTGCCCATGGGCATCGCGGTCGGCACCTCGCTCCTCGTCATCGCGATGAAGTCCTTCGCCGGACTCGCCGGACACCTCTCCGGGGTGTCCATCGACTGGGGCATCGCCCTGACGGTGACCGTGGCGGCGGTCGCGGGCAGCCTGATCGGCGCCCGCCTCGCCGGCCGCATCCCGCAGGACGCGCTGCGCAAGGCCTTCGGCTGGTTCGTCGTCGTCATGGGCGTGTTCGTCCTCGCCCAGCAGCTCGACACCGGCCTGTGGACCCACCCCGCCACCTGGGCGGTCCTGGGCGGCGCGGCAAGCGTTGCGGTCACTGTCCGACTTCGGAGGCGGTCAAGGACGGCACGACCACAGCCGGTACCCCGCGTCCGTCAGGACGCGACGCCGAGGTAACGCGAGGGCACGTCCCCAGGCGTATCCCATGGGGGGAGGAGGAGAATTGCCATGCAGGTGAACGAAGCATCGATGAAGCCCATCCTGAACCGTCTCAAGCGAGCGCAGGGACAGCTGGCGGCAGTGATCGCCATGATCGAGACAGGCAGAGAGTGCGAGGACGTCGTCACTCAACTCGCAGCCGTTTCCAAGGCCCTGGACCGGGCCGGGTTCAAGATCGTGGCGAGCGGGATGCGCGAGTGTCTCGCCGACGGTTCCGAGAACCCGCCCATGACGCAGGACAAGCTGGAGAAGCTCTTCCTCACCCTCGCCTGACCCTCCCTCCCGTCCCGCCGGACGAAGAAGCCGGTCGTTCGGGGCGAACCGGAGCCCGGTCCGCCCCGAACGACCGACGTGGGCAGAAGCAGAAGGGAGGAGACAGTCCACCCTGCCTGGTCACAGTCAGGGCGTACAGATTTACGGCCCTGGTGCGGACCCCAACGCGGTGGGCCGGGAGCGGCGCACCGGGACGCACGCCCCGGCGGCCGGCGGCACCCATGCCCTGTCCACTTCTGCGGCCCGCGCCCTCTCCTTACCCCTCGGCGCCGGTGTGGGTCAGGATCATGAAGCTCTCGGGGTTCGGCACGAGAGCGAATCCGGCCTTCGCGTAGACCTCGTGGGCGTCGAGGGTCGACAGAAGGACGCGCTTGAGCCGATAAGGAGCAAGGTGGTCGCGGACGGCTTTCGCCAGCCATGTACCGAGCCCTCTGCCGCGGTGGGTGGGTTCCACATAGACGTCGCAGAGCCAGGCGAAGGTGGCGTGGTCGGTGACCACGCGAGCGTAGGCGACTTGGCTGCCGTCGGCGTCGTAGACGGCGAAGTTCAGTGAGCCTCGAATGGACGCCTCGACCGTTTCCCTGGTCCGCCCCAGAGCCCAGAACGCATCGGCTGAAAGCCACTGGTGCACGAGCTCGACATCGAGGCGGTCAGGATCCGTGGAGAGCTCGTACCCGTCATTTCCCTTATCTGCGGTCATGGAGCGGAAGGGTAAAAGTTGTGAGGGGGTGCCCCTATGGGTTTCGTCAACCCGTGGGGGCGGGTTGGGGTTCGTAGAAGGTTCCGTCGCGGAGCATGGCGAAGAGGACGTCGGCTCGGCGGCGGGCGAGGCAGAGGAGGGCTTGGGTGTGGTGTTTTCCCTGGGCGATCTTCTTGTCGTAGTAGGCCCTTGATCGTGGGTCGGCCAGGGCGGCGAACGCGGAGAGGAAGAAGGCCTGTTTGAGCTGCTTGTTTCCGCGTCTGGAGGGTTGTTCGCCGCGGATCGAGGAGCCCGAGCTCCGCGTTGCCGGGGCGAGGCCGGCGTAGGCGGCGAGGTGGGCGGCGGACGGGAAGCCGGATCCGTCGCCGACATCGATGAGGATCCGTGCTCCGGTCCTGACGCCGATCCCCGGCATGGACGTCAGGACCTTCGAAAGATGGTGTGTCTCCAGCAGTTTCTCGATCCGGGCGGCAAGGAGTTTCCGCTGGTCGAGAACCGCCTGGAGCGAGCCGGCGAGGCTGGGGACGATCAGCGCGGCCGCGTCCGTGCCGGGAACGACCACGGTCTGTTCGTCCAGTGCGGTGAAGATGTCCTCGACCAGCCGCTCGGCCATCCTCGGGGCCTTCGCACGTATCAACGTCACGAGCCGTCGCCGCCGGCCTTGCGGATCTGGGCCGGGGAGCCGAACCGCTCCAGCAGCATCAGGACAGCCGGGTGCTGGATCCGCGGGCCCAGGACTCGCTCCAGGTGCGGGTGGATCTGCGTCATCAGCCCCCGGAGCCGGTTACTGATCCGCGTGGCCTCGCCAGCCAGGTCGTCGTCGAAGCCGACGATCATCGCCAGCTCGGCGATGGTCTCTTCTTCGAGGTCGACCGAGCGGAGCGTGTGCGGCATGACGCGGGCCGCGTCCGCGATGACGTACGCGTCGCGGGCATCGGTCTTGGCCTCGCCGGGATAGAGATCGGCGATCCGCCGCATCGTCAGCCCCGGCAGATAGGCGACCGCGCAGCCCGTATCCCTGGCCACCGCCAGCGGCAGAGCGCCGATAGAGGCCGGCTGATCGACCACGACGAGCACTTTTCCGTGCTTGGCCTGCAGTTTCCCGAACACCTCGCGGAGCTTGGGTTCGCTGTTGGGCAGCCGTTTGTCGAAGGCCTTCTTCCCGGCCGGGGTGACGGCGGTGGCGTGGTGTTCGCCCTTGCCGACGTCCAGGCCGAGGAAAGCGCCGATGTCACTCGTGTCGATCACGTGCGTCCTCCGGTCGTCCCCTCACCCGGCCGTCCCACGGCACCGATCGCCACATCCACATTACGAAGAGCCTCCCGACCTGCGAAGAAGCCGGTGGGCATGCCCCTAATCAGCGGTCTGTCGATGCCTCCGGAGCCGGTGACACCACCCCCCAGGCCATGCGATCGACAGGGGGAGAAAGTCATGCCAACTCCGGAGGCCGGGCGCCCCATTGCGGGGCCACCAAGAAGGTAATGGGGGGGGGAAACCGGAAGGCCGTTTCTCGCTGCCGAGCGGCTCCGTGATCTGGCCTGCGCGGCGTGGCACGATCACGTCACCGCTGCCCCGGACCCCGAAGGATTGCCGTGTCTTCCCTCCCCGTCGTGCTGCACAACGCCCGGATCGTCGACGGCACCGGCGCCCCGCCGGTCTCCGACGGGGTCCTGGTGATCGAGGGGCCAACTATCCGCTGGTGCGGCCCCGCCCACGAGGCGCCCGACGACCCCGGCCTGCGCCGCGCGGCCCGAGTGGACCTCGGAGGGCGGACCGTCTGCCCGGGGTTCATCGACGCGCACGTGCACTTCGCCCTGCCGGGTCCGGTGGAGAGCCCGTTGGCGGGTGCGGCCGAACCCGTCAGCTACCGGACGCTGAAGGTGCTCGAACGGCTCCGCGTCACCTTGCACAACGGGGTGACCACGGCACGCGACCTCATGGGACTCGACGCGGGCTTCCGGCGGGCCGTGGCCGAACGCCGCATCGCAGGGCCCCGGCTCCTCGTCGCGGTGAGCATACTGAGCCAGACCGCGGGCCACGCCGACTTCCGCCTCCCGAGCGGCATCGACGCCCTCGCCTCCGCCGTCGCCTTCCCCGGCAGTCCTCCCGGCATCGTGGACACCGTCGACGGCCTCCGCACCCGTGTGCGCGAACTCGTCGCCGCCGGCGCCGACTGCGTCAAACTCGCCGCCAGCGGAGGGGTCACCTCCCCGCACGACCAGCCCGAATGGCTCGGACTGCGGCCCGAGATGATCCGCGCTGCCGTGGAGGAGGCCGAGGCGTACGGGGGCCTTCCCGTCGCGGTCCACGCGATCGGGGAACCCGGCATCGCCGCGGCCGTCCGGGCCGGCGTCCGCAGCATCGAGCACGGTTACGCCCTCACCGACGAACTGCGGGCGGAGATGGCCGAACGCGGCCAGTTCCTCGTCCCCACCCTCCTGGAGACCATGCACGACCCCGACCCGTCCACCGTGCCCGCGGCCGTGCGCGCCAAGGCCGTCCACTGGCACCGGGTCGCCCAGGAGTCCGTGGCCCGCTCCGTGGAAGCCGGGATCCGTATCGCCATGGGGACCGACGCGGGCCTGATCGCCCCCCACGGCCAGAACCTCAAGGAACTGGGACTCCTCGTCCGCATCGGCGGCATGACCCCGCTCCAGGCCATCCGGGCAGCCACCTCCGACGCCGCCGACCTGTGCGGCGTGGGCGACACCACCGGCAGCCTGGCCGCCGGCAAGGCCGCCGACCTCGTCGTCTGCGGCACGAACCCCCTGGACGACATCGACTCCCTCGCCGACCCCACCCACGTGCACGCCGTCCTCAAAGAAGGACGCGTCGCCATCGACCGGGCCGGCGTTCTCGCCTCCTCGGGCCTGCCCGACCTGATCCCGTAGAAGCGCGGGACCGGACGAAGGACAGAACCGGCTCGAAGCCCCTTTCGGGACCAGCGGTCTCCCGGTGGTCCGAACGCGGGCCGGACCACCGGGAGACGGACAAGGCGCACTCCCGGCCGCCCAGGCCGCCTCCTTCGGATCCACCCGACCGTCCCTCACCCGTGTTGAGCAACGCTCGTGCTCAATACACCTAGAGGGCGGACCTGCCGCGTCGGCGCAGCTTCCATGCCGCGAGCGAAGACCCGCTGGTGGCGAGGAACAGTGCGACGAGTCCGAGCGACTGCGCGCGGGCACTGCCGGCCTCTGCCAGTTCGTCTCCGTAACCACCGGGCGGGTTCGGCGGATACGTCGGATGTGTGGGTCCAGGCGTCGGCTCCGACGAGGTCGGTGTGGGTGTCGGCTCGGTCGGAGTCGGGGTCGGCTCGGTCGGTGTAGGCGTCGGCTCCGTCGGCGTGGGTGTCGGCTCGGTCGGGGTCGGGGTGGGCTCGGTCGGGGTGGGCGTGGGCTCGGTCGGGGCCGGCCGGTTGTGGACGACACAGCTCACCGCGGCCAGGCGCGGCACGTCCACCGTGAAGGCGGGCGCGGAGGCCATCCCCGTGTTCGTGACCTCCACCGGTTCGCCGTCGTCGAGGTTGGTGCAGACGGCGTTCTTCGCCCCCTGGGTGACCAGTTCGTAGCCCGGCTGCTGGGCCTCGGCGACCGTGACGTCCGCGTCCGTGACCCCGGGCGGGAAGGTCGGCTTGAAAACGACCCCGCCCGTCCCGTCGCTCACCGTGGTCTCGGTGTCCGGCAGCCCGCCGATCCCGGCCGTGGTGGTCGAGGCGTAGAACTGCCAGCCTTCGCCGGCCGGTTCGGCTCCGGTGACGTCCTCGCCCTCCGTGTCCTCGGGCACGATCTGTTTGATGACAGACAGCGTGCCCTCGCACTGCGCCAGGGCCATGTTCCTCAGGGCCTCGCCCGCTGCCGCGAAGTCGGTCGTCTGGTAGTAGTCGGCGGTCTGCGGCGCGGGGTCCGCCGGGTCGAAGGCCTCCTCGCCCGAGATCGCCTTCAGGTTGATCCCCGAAATCCCTTCGACGCCCTTGCCCACGCCGACGGCGACGACCCTGGACCCCTTCGCCTTCACCGCGTTGGCGGAGAAAATCCCGCCCTCGACGTCCGCGAAGTGGGTGTTGGTCCCGTCTCCCGTGTACGGCTTGGCGAAACGCGTGGGGTTGCCGTCCGTGAGGACGACCACCAGGTCGTACTCCGGAGCCGATTGTGCGACCGCGTTCAGCCCCTGGTCCCAGTTCGTCCCGGAGCCGAGGGTCCACCCCTGGTACAGGTCCTTGAAGGCCTGCGCGCCGTCCTTGGTGGAGACCGGCATGAGGGCGGGGTGGTTGGCGGTGCCCGTGCTGGGGGAGTTCCGGTCGAAGGAGAACAGCGCGAGCCGCGAAGGCGTGCCCGTGAGCGTGTCCGTCAGTCTGTCGGTCGCCGCCTTGAGGTCCGGCAGCGCGCTGCCGACCGATGCCGACAGGTCGAGGACGACCGCCACGTCCAGGCCGCAGGCCGACGGCAGCGGCGGGTTCACCCGGGACTGCTGCCAGGTCCCGCCGGAAGCCACGTACGGCACCGCCGCCCAGTCCGTGCTGCGCATGAAGTCCGTGAGGGAGGAATAGGTCTCCCCGCCTTCGAGGGCGGGGGTCCGGAACTGGTAGACCGACTCCACCGAGCCAGAGCCGCTGCCCTTGCCCGTACGCAGCGACGGGTTGGCGAACCAGCCTGCGGGCACCCCGCCGGGCAGCTGACGCACCCAGAACCGCATCCCGGCGTTCGCTCCCCCGCTCCCCGTGTCCGGCACGGTGAAGCTGCAGTCCCCGTCGGCGTCGGAAGTGCACCGCGCCCAGGCGTCCGCGACCGGCCCGGCATCGGCCTCGTCCGTGAAGAGGGCCAGCCGCACCCCGGCAAGAGGGGTGACCCCGGTGTCACCGGTCCGGTCTCCTCCGGTCTTCACGGTGATCACCGACGTGTCGGCGGCGGGTGCCGGAACATCAGCCCTCGCTCCGGCCGCCCCCAACCCGGCGAGGACGAAAAGGGCAGCACCCAGGGCGAGCTGACGGCGTTGCAGACGCATGAACGGTCTCCAGAGAAAGGAAGCACATCAGACCTGAAACGTATCCGACTATTCCTATACGGGACTCTCTACTCCATAAGTGAGCGAGTCGATATAACCGAGTGTTTACTCTCATATGCCTACCTTCCTTCGACGCGCACCTCGCCGCCGTTGGCCCGCCCCCAGCGTCCCGCCGAGGCTCATCCCGCATCCCCGCTGACGCCGAGACGCGGCCTTCGCCAACTACGGCGCCCAGGCCCCCGAGACCGTCTCCGCAATCCAGGACGCCGCCATCTGCCGCGTGGCTACGCGGGCGAGAACCAGGAACAGCTGCCGTTTTCCGGGAACGGTGATGTGCCGGTAGAGCTGAATGCGGCCAGGACCTGCCGCCGCAGCGTCACCGCCCGCTCCCATCCCGGGGCGCGGGCACCATGGCGCCCGGCTCCTCGATGCTCGGACGGCGGCGTCGTCCTCATCGGGCGCGGGCCGGTGGCGGAAGGGGCCGTCCTGCCTCAGGAGGGCGCCGGCGATGGGGGCGTCCTTGGTCCGGTGGTGGTCGTACATCACGAGACCATGCTTCCCGCCGAGCGCAGCGGTGCGGGGGCCTGGTCACGGCCTCAGCGGCCCTTGCCAACGGGATGGTCGTTCACTCCTTGTGGTTAAGGGCTCGTGTCAGCTGCCGGTTCGCCGCGCGTGCCGCTTCGAGTTCGGCCTCCCGTTCCTCCATCTGCCGGGCGAGTTCGGCGTTGCGCTGTCCGAGGTGCGTGATGGTGGTCTTCAGCTCGGCGACATCGGAGCTGGCTCCCAGCCCGGATTCGGCCCAGGCCTTTTCGCCGAGGCGTCTGGACAAGGCCTCCTCCAGCTGCGTGACGCGGGCGGCCAAGCGGGCGGCGCGCGCGTTGGCGTTGGCGAGGTCGGCTCGCAGTGACGCCGTGGTGACGTCGGCGCTTCCGGGCGATGCGGCTGAGCGGCTGGTGGTGTGGAGGTGGTCCAGCAGATCGCGGTGGCGGTAGAGGAAGGTGCGGTCGACACCTGCTGCGCGGGCGACAGCGGAGGTGGTCAGAGGGGTGCCGTCGCGGATGGGCCTTGACCCCGGATGTTGAACACGTCTATGCGGCTCGGGTCAGGGTAGTTGATGTTGGGTGGAAGGCGTTCTCGTAGGCGATCGGGGATCGT
>NZ_JBSGTX010000132.1:0-9009 GCF_053607625.1 Streptomyces sp. NPDC055103 | reverse complement strand
GATGTCTTGGAGGACAACCCTCTTCTACAGCAGCTCCGCTGCCTCGTTCACCGGCCTTGACGAACAACCCCCACCCTTAACTGAACGGCGTTGGGTCTAGGGCCCGTCCGGGACGAGGACGCGGGCCTGTCCGGCGGGATCACGGCCGGGGGCGCGGGCTCTCAGTCGGCGACGAGCTCCACGCGGATCGGGTCGCCGTCCCTGACGGTGGCCAGGATCCGCGGGGCGCCGTCCAGCGCGCCCAGGAGGTTGCAGGGGCTCGCGAGCCGGCACTCGTCGCCCCGCGAGATCGGTGTCGGGCCGTAGGGCAGGGCTTGGGGTCTCCCCAGCGAAGCGAGGGGAAGCGTCGCCGTCCGTCCAGAAGGCCACCGTGCCCGGGTCCACGACCTGGCGCGCGCCGTCCTCGACGGGGACGGAGACCGGAGTGTCGAAGTAGACCTCCTCGCCCCAGGTCCGGGCGGTGGAGGAGAGCGGAAGAGCCCCCGCGAGCGCCGTGCTCGTGGGGGTCTCCTCAAGGGTGGCCGTGGTGTGTCCGGCCGGCCAGGAGATGCGTATCCGAAGGGTCATGCCCGGATTCAACAATATGTTGAAGGTCCTGGGGAGAGGTGGCCTTCGATAGAGGACCCCCCGACTGAAGGTACGGATTTCGTATGAGCCATAATGCTTGTGAATGTGAACGCGTTCACAAGCGTGTCCTGGTTCATCCCTTAATGGGTGGGATTAACGGGGCAAACTGCCGATGTGACCACGGCGAGTAAGGAGAAAACGACGTGGACCTCGCTCTTGCGCCAGAGACTCTCGCGCGCTGGCAGTTCGGCATCACCACCGTCTACCACTTCCTCTTCGTCCCCCTGACGATCTCCCTCGCTGCCCTCACCGCGGGTCTTCAGACCGCCTGGGTGCGCACCGAGAAGGAGAAGTACCTCAGGGCGACGAAGTTCTGGGGCAAGCTCTTCCTGATCAACATCGCCATGGGTGTCGTCACCGGCATCGTGCAGGAGTTCCAGTTCGGTATGAACTGGTCCGACTACTCCCGGTTCGTCGGCGACATCTTCGGTGCCCCGCTCGCCTTCGAGGCGCTCATCGCCTTCTTCTTCGAGTCCACGTTCATCGGGCTGTGGATCTTCGGCTGGGACAAGCTGCCGAAGAGGATCCACCTCGCCTGCATCTGGATGGTGTCGATCGGCACCATCCTCTCCGCCTACTTCATCCTCGCGGCGAACTCCTGGATGCAGCACCCCGTCGGGTACCGCATCAACGAGGCGCGCGGCCGGGCGGAGCTCACCGACTTCTGGCTGGTGCTCACCCAGAACACCGCCCTCACCCAGTTCTTCCACACCATGACCGCGGCCTTCCTGGTCGGCGGCGCGTTCATGGTCGGCATCTCCGCGTTCCACCTCGCGCGGAAGAAGCACATCCCGGTGATGCGGACCTCGCTGCGGCTCGGCCTGATCACCCTGATCATCGCCGGCCTCGGCACCGCCATCAGCGGTGACCTGCTCGGCAAGGTCATGTTCAAGCAGCAGCCGATGAAGATGGCCGCCGCCGAAGCGCTCTGGGACGGCGAGGCGCCCGCGCCCTTCTCGATCTTCGCCTACGGCGATGTCGAGAAGGGTCACAACACCGTCGCCATAGAGATCCCGGGACTCCTGTCCTTCCTCGCGAACGACGACTTCAGCTCGTACGTCCCGGGAATCAACGACGTCAACAAGGCCGAGCAGGAGAAGTTCGGCCCCGGCGACTACCGGCCCAACATCCCCGTCGCGTACTGGGGATTCCGCTGGATGATCGGCTTCGGCATGGCCTCGCTGGGCATCGGCATGCTCGGCCTCTGGCTGACCCGCAAGAAGTTCATGCTGGCACCGGGGATGCGGACCGGTGAGGACGAAGTGCCGAATCTGGTCCTGTTCAAGCGGAAGGCGCTCAGCCCCCGCTTCACCACGTGGTACTGGATCATCGCCCTCTGGACCATGGGCTTCCCGCTCATCGCCAACTCCTGGGGCTGGATCTTCACCGAGATGGGCCGCCAGCCATGGGTCGTCTACGGCGTGCTGCGCACCCGGGACGCGGTCTCCCCCGGTGTCTCCCAGGGCGAGGTCCTCACCTCGATGATCATCTTCACCGCCCTCTACGCCGTCCTCGCTGTGATCGAGGTCAAGCTCCTCGTCAAGTACGTCAAGGCGGGACCGCCGGAGCTCACCGAGGACGACCTCAACCCGCCCACCAAGATCGGCGGGGACTCACGTGACCCCGACCGGCCCATGGCCTTCTCGTACTGAGGCTCAGGAGATCGAGGCATGGAACTCCACGACGTCTGGTTCGTACTCATCGCCGTCCTCTGGATCGGCTACTTCTTTCTCGAAGGCTTCGACTTCGGGATCGGTGTCCTGACCAAGCTGCTCGCCCGTGACCGGGCCGAGAAGCGGGTCCTCATCAACACGATCGGTCCCGTCTGGGACGGCAACGAGGTGTGGCTGCTCACCGCCGGCGGCGCGACCTTCGCCGCTTTCCCCGAGTGGTACGCGACGCTCTTCTCCGGCTTCTACCTGCCGCTGCTGCTCATCCTGGTCTGCCTGATCATCCGGGGCGTCGCCTTCGAGTACCGGGCGAAGCGGCCGGAGGAGCAGTGGCAGCGCAACTGGGAGCAGGCCATCTTCTGGACCTCCCTGATCCCCGCGTTCCTCTGGGGTGTGGCCTTCGGCAACATCGTCCGGGGAGTGAAGATCGACGCGGAGATGGAGTACGTCGGCACCTTCTGGGACCTTCTCAACCCGTACGCCCTCCTCGGCGGTCTGGTCACGCTCACCCTCTTCACCTTCCACGGAGCGGTCTTCGCCTCGCTCAAGACGGTAGGTGACATCCGGGTGCGCTCCCGGGCGCTCGCGCTCAAGCTTGGCCTGGTCACTGCGGTGCTCGCACTCGTCTTCCTGATCTGGACCCAGGTCCACACGGGAGACAGCTGGAGCCTCGCTGCCATGCTGGTCGCCGTCGTGGCGCTGGTCGGCGCGATCGGCGCCATCAAGGTGGGGCGCGAGGGCTGGTCGTTCGCGCTCTCGGGCGTGACGATCGCCGCCGCGGTGGCGATGCTCTTCCTCGCGCTCTTCCCGGACGTCATGCCGTCTTCGCTCAACCCCGAGTGGAGCCTTACCGTGACGAACGCGTCGTCGAGCCCGTACACGCTCAAGATCATGACCTGGTGCGCGGCGATCGCGACCCCGTTGGTGCTGCTCTACCAGAGCTGGACCTACTGGGTGTTCCGTAAGCGCATCGGTACGCAGCACATCGCCGACGCTCACTAGGTCCTTGTCCGACGGACCATGGTCAGGGCTGCACGAGCTCACCAGAGGGGCATGTTTCACGTGAAACCGATCGATCCGCGTCTGCTCCGGTACGCCCGGGCCACCCGCTTCTTCCTTGCCGCGGTGGTCGTACTCGGTCTTGCCGGGGCGGCGCTGGTCGTCGCCCAGGCGATGCTCATCGCCGAGATCGTGGTCGGGGCCTTCCAGAAAGGCCTGTCGGTTTCCGATCTGACCACCCCTCTGCTGCTGCTCGCGGGCGTCGCGGTGGCGCGGGGGCTGGTCTCCTGGCTGACCGAGCTGGCCGCCCACCGGGCGAGCGCGGCGGTCAAGTCCGAACTCCGCGGCCGGCTCCTCGCCCGGGCCGCCGCGCTCGGACCCGGGTGGCTGAGCGGCCAGAAGGCCGGGTCGCTGATCGCGCTCGCGACGCGGGGCGTGGACGCGCTCGACGACTACTTCGCGCGCTATCTGCCGCAGCTCGGCCTCGCGGTGGTCGTGCCGGTGGCGGTCCTCGCCCGGATCGTCACCGAGGACTGGGTCTCGGCGGCGATCATCGTCGTCACCCTCCCGCTGATTCCGATCTTCATGATCCTCATCGGCTGGTACACGCAGGCGCGGATGGACCGGCAGTGGAAGTTGCTCTCCCGGCTCTCCGGTCATTTCCTGGATGTCGTGGCCGGCCTGCCCACGCTCAAGATCTTCGGCCGAGCGAAGGCCCAGGCCGAGTCGATCCGCGCGATCACCTCGGAGTACCGGCAGGCGACGATGCGCACGCTGCGGATCGCCTTCCTCTCCTCCTTCGCCCTGGAACTCCTCGCGACCCTGTCGGTCGCGCTCGTCGCCGTGACCATCGGCATGCGGCTCGTCCACGGCGAACTCGACCTGTACACCGGGCTCGTCATCCTGATCCTCGCGCCCGAGGCCTACCTTCCCTTGCGGCAGGTGGGCGCGCAGTACCACGCGGCGGCCGAGGGGCTCGCGGCGGCGGAGGAGATCTTCGAGGTCCTGGAGCAGCCGGTACTCGGGGGCGGTACGGGCGCGGTACCGGACTCCGTACGGCTGGAGCTCGACCGGGCGACCGTACGGCACGCGGGGCGCGCCGAGCCGGCGCTCGACGCGGCGACGCTGACGGTCGAGCCCGGCGAGACGGTGGCCCTGGTCGGGCCGAGCGGCGCCGGGAAGTCGACGCTCCTCGACGTGGTGCTCGGCTTCGTGGCGCCGGAGGAGGGGGGCTCCGTCCGGGTCGGTGGCGAGGATCTCGCGACGCTCGACCTGGAGGCATGGCGGTCGCGGATCGCCTGGGTGCCGCAGCATCCGTACCTCTTCGCGGGGACGATCGCCGAGAACGTACGGCTGGCCCGCCCGGATGCCTCCGTCGAGGCGGTACGGGAAGCCCTGCGGGACGCCGGGGCGGAGGGGTTCGTCGCGCGGCTCCCGGAGGGGCTCGACACCCCGCTCGGCGAGGACGGTGCCGGACTTTCGGCGGGCCAGCGGCAACGCCTCGCGCTCGCCAGGGCGTTCCTGGCGGACCGGCCGCTGCTGCTGCTCGACGAGCCGACGGCCGCGCTGGACGGCGAGACGGAAGCGGGAGTCGTCGACGCGGTCCGGCGTCTGGCGGCGGGGCGGACCGTGCTGTTGGTCGTGCACCGGCCTGCCCTGCTCGCGGTCGCGGACCGGGTGGTGAGCCTGGTCCCGGCGGCTGTGGACGTCGGCTCGGGCGGGGTGGAGTCGCACTCGGGGTCTGTTTCGGGGTCGGCTTTGGGGTCGGCTGCGGAGTTGGACTCGCAGTCGCAGTCGCAGTCGCACTCGCACTCGCACTCGGAGTCGGAGTCGGAGTCGGCTTCGGTGTCGGTTTGCGTCGGTGCGGGCGGCCGGTCGGAAGCGGGAATGGACTCGGGCGCGGACTTGGGGGCTCGGTCCGGTGCGGACGGGGGCGTGCGGGACGAGCCGTTCGGTGTGCCGGACGGCGAAGCCGACCAGGGAGCCGGCGTGCGGTCCGGGCGGTCGGTGCTCGGGCGGGTTCGGGACATGGCCGGGGAGCTCAAGGGGCGCATGGCGCTCGCGCTGTTGCTCGGGAGCCTGGCCCTCGGTTCGGCCGTCGGACTCATGGCCGTGTCCGGCTGGCTCATCTCCCGGGCCTCGGAACAGCCGCCCGTGCTCTACCTGATGATGGCCGTCACCGCCACGCGCGCCTTCGGCATCGGCCGGGCCGTCTTCCGGTACGCCGAACGGCTCGTCTCGCACGACGCCGTGCTCCGGATGCTCGCCGAGCTCCGGGTCTCCGTCTACCGCCGCCTGGAGCGGATCGCCCCGGCAGGGCTGCGCCGCACCCGCCGCGGAGACCTCCTCTCCCGGCTCGTCCAGGACGTCGACGCCCTCCAGGACTACTGGCTGCGCTGGCTGCTCCCGGTGGGCGCCGCCCTGGTCGTCGGTGTCGCCTCCGCCGGGTTCACCGCCTGGATGCTGCCCGAGGCCGGAGCCGTCCTCGCCCTGGGCCTGCTGCTCGCGGGCATCGCCGTCCCGGCGGTCGGCGGGGCCTTCGCCCGCCGCGCCGAGCGCCGGCTCGCCCCCGCACGCGGTGCCCTGGCGACCGCCGTCGCCGACCTGCTCCGCGGCTGCGCCGAACTGACGGTCGCGGGCGCGCTGCCCGGCCGGGTCGAGCGGACCCGGACCGCCGACCGGCACCTCACCTCCATCGCCTCCCGGCAGGCCGCGGCCACCGCGCTCGGCGCCGGCCTCTCCGCCGTGGTCTGCGGCCTGACGGTCGCGGCCGCCGCGCTCGTCGGCGTCCAGGCCGTGCGCGACGGGCGGCTCGACGGGGTGGCCCTCGCCGTGGTCGTCCTGACGCCGCTCGCCGCCTTCGAGGCCGTCACCGGGCTGCCGCTCGCCGTCCAGTACCGGCAGCGCGTCCGGCACAGTGCCGAGCGGGTCTTCGAGGTGCTCGACGCCCCCGTCCCCGTACACGAACCGGCCCGCCCCGAGACTCCCCCGAGCCCGTTCCCGCTGGAGCTCGCCGGGCTCTCCGCCCGGCACGCCGGGCAGGACCGGTTGGCGCTCGCCGACGTCGAACTCAGCCTGGAGGCCGGCCGCCGGGTCGCCGTCGTCGGCGCGTCCGGCTCAGGGAAGACCACCCTCGCCCAGGTGCTGCTGCGGTTCCTGGACGTGGAGAACGGCATGTACCGGATCGGCGGAGTGCCCGCCTGGGAGCTCGACGGCGACGCGGTCCGACGGTTCGTCGGCCTCTGCGCCCAGGACGCCCACATCTTCGACAGCTCCGTCCGGGAGAACCTGCGGCTCGCGAGGGTCGGGGCGAGCGACGAGGAACTGCGCGACGCGCTGCGCCGGGCCCGGCTGCTCGACTGGGTGAACGGCCTCCCGGCCGGGCTCGACACGCTCGTGGGCGAGCACGGCTCCCGGCTCTCCGGCGGCCAGCGACAGCGCCTCGCGCTCGCCCGCGCCCTGCTGGCCGACTTCCCCGTCCTCGTCCTCGACGAGCCGGCCGAACACCTCGACCTGGCCACCGCCGACGCGCTCACCGACGACCTGCTCCTGGCCACGGAGGGCCGTACCACCGTCCTCATCACCCACCGGCTGCACGGGCTCGACGCCGTCGACGAGGTCGTGGTCCTGGACGAGGGCCGCACCGTCCAGCGCGGCCCGTACGCGGAGCTGGCGGAGGTGGAGGGCCCGCTGCGCCGCATGCTGGAGCAGGAGCGGGAAACCGATCTGCTCGTCGTCGGCGCCGGGGCGGGGGCGGAAACCGGCATCGCCGGCAGCCGGCCGACTTTTCTCGCCAAATAGGACTAACTAGGCTAAAGCTCATGACCGCCGCCGCGTCCGAGACCCCGGACCCCCTGGAAGCCGCCACTCAGGTCACGCGCAGCCTCCAGGGGCTGTCCACGGAGCTCACCGCCCGCGTACCGCAGCTGCTGGAAGCCATGCGCTCGGTCGGTACGGGGCTCGAACTCCACTCCACCCTCGACCGGATCTGCGAGACGGCCGCCGAACTCGCCGACGCCCGCTACGCCGCGATCGGGGTCGTCGACGAAGAGGGCGAAGGACTGTCCGACTTCGTCACCTTCGGCGTCGGCGAGGACGTGGCCCGCCGGATCGGGCGCCTCCCCGACGGCCACGCCGGGCTGCTCGGCGCGCTGATCCGCGACCCGCAGACCATTCGTCTCGCCGACCTGTCCACCGACCCGCGCGCGGCTGGCTTCCCGCCCCGCCATCCGCCGATGCGGACCTTCCTCGGCGTACCCATCCGCGTCCAGGGCGAGATCTTCGGCAACCTCTACCTCGCCGAGAAGCACGGCGGCGGCGAGTTCAACGACTACGACGTCCACATGGTCAGGGTGCTCGCCACGGAGGCGGGCATCGCCATCGGCAACGCCCGCCTCTACGAGGCCGCCCGGCAGCGCGAGCGGTGGATCGACGGCTCGGTCGCCGTCACCACCGCGCTGCTCTCCGGCGGCGACGCGGACGACGCGCTCGCGGTCGTCGCCGAACAGGCCCGCAGGCTCGCCGACGCGGACGCCGGCATCGTGCTGCTGCCCGCCGAGGATGGCGGCCTGGAGATCGTCGCCGTCTCCTCACCACGCACCACCAAGTCGCTGGGCGTGGTGATCCCGCCCGAGAGCGCCGTGGTCGAACAGCTCCTGAAGGGCGAGGCGGTCTTCGTGGCGGACGCCTCCACGGACCCGCGCATGATCAGCCGGCTGACCTCCGCGTACGGCCCGAGCATGATGCTGCCGCTGCAGAGCGGCGGGCGGGTGCTCGGCGCGCTCGCCACACCCCGGGTGCGGGGCGCGCGCCCGTTCACGGAGACGGAGCGGACGCTCGCCACGCAGTTCGCCTCGCAGGCGGCGCTCGCGCTGATGATGGCGGACGCGCAGCGGGACCGGGAGCGCCTCGCCGTGTACGAGGACCGCGACCGGATCGCCCGTGACCTGCACGATCTCGTCATCCAGCGGCTCTTCGCCACCGGCATGATGCTGGAGAGCGCCCAGCGCAAGTCGATCGTGCCGGCTGTGCGCGAGGGCGTCGGCAAGGCCGTGGACGAGCTGGACGTGACCATCCAGGAGATCCGTACGGCGATCTTCGCGCTCCAGCAGGGGCCCGCCGAGGCCCCGTCGGGGCTGCGCACCCGCGTCCTGCGCGAGATCAACATGGCGGCCGTGCCGCTCGGCTTCAAGCCCGCGCACCGCTTCCTCGGCGTGATCGACTCGGCGGTGGGCGAGCTGACCGGCAAGAACCTCATCGCCGCCCTGCGCGAGGCCCTCTCGAACGCCTTCCGGCACGCGGAGGCGAGCCGTATCGAGGTGGTCGTCGACGCCACGGTCATGCTGTCCGACGGCTCGGCCGGGGTACGGCTCTCGGTCGCGGACGACGGCATCGGCATCCCGGACGGCGGGCGGCGCAGCGGTCTGCGCAACCTGGCCCGGCGGGCCGAGTCGCTGGGCGGCGCGAGCTGGTGCGGCCCGGGCCTCGGGGAGGACGGCGGCGGTACGACGGTGGTGTGGGAGGCCCCGCTCTGAGGACCGGGGGCACACCTGAGCCAGGCGCTGGGGCTTGTCCCGGCGGATCAGGGTCGGCCGGGCGGGGCCGGGCCGGGCCTAGTAGTGCTTGGTATGTCGCGGTGGCAGGTGGGGCAGGCGCCGGTCCATGTCGCGAGGAGGGTCTGTAGCTCGCGGACGACGCGGTAGAGGCTCAGGCC
>NZ_JBSGTX010000131.1:0-9414 GCF_053607625.1 Streptomyces sp. NPDC055103 | reverse complement strand
TTTTTTAAGTCCCCCGGGGTGCGGAACGCCGGGCCGCCGCCCTCGCGCGTATGTCCGGCCGCCCGGGATCAGCGGCGCGGCACGGCCTCCCCGCTCGCCGCGTCGACGACGGGCCGGTCGCCGAGCGGCCGGTCGAGCGTCACCGTCTTCGTCACCTCGACCGCGATGGCGATGCACGCCCGTCCCGGGTCCCTGGGAGTCTCCTTCACCCGCACGGTGACCCGGTCCGCGCTCTCCAGCGCCGTGACCGCGTAGTCGCTGCACACCCCGCCCCAGAAGGTGACGGACAGCTTCCGGCCGTCCCCCTCGGTCCGGAACGACTCGACCTGCCGCGCGGGGGCCGTGCCCTCGTCGGGCTCGGGCGCCGGTGTCGGCTCCGGCGACGGCTTCGCCGGCGGCGCCAGGAACTCCGGGGCCACCGCCGTCCGCGTCACCGTGTACGGCGCCGCGTCCGCGGGGTCCGCCGTGAACAGCCACGCCGGAACGAGCAGCCGCTCCCCGGCCACGTCCTGCGCGGCCAGACCGAACACCGCGCGCGTCACGGGCACCTGGTCCGGCGCCGCCATGTCCACGATCGTCTGGCAGGGCGCGCCCGGAGTGCTCGATCCGGTGCCCGGCTCGCCCAGATCCGGCCTACCGGTCGGCTTCCCGGAGTCCGGCACCCCGGCGTCGGGCTTGCCCGCCTCCGGCATCTCGGAGTCAGGCTTCCCCATCTCAGGGATCCCCATCTTCGGGGTCCCCACCTCGGGCGCCCCGGCCGGCGGGTCGGTGGCGCAGCCGCCGATGCCGATCGGGCCGGTGCCCTTCGAGGCCTCGTTCAGCTCGGCGAGCGCCTTCTCCGCCCCGATCACCGGGTACGTGTCGCCCTTCGCCGGCTCCTTGAGCATCCCGCTCCCGGCGACCGGCCGGGCGTCAGGACCGATGTGGAGCCCCGTCGACCAGCCGTAGGTCGGCAGACCGCCCACCACGGGCTCGGCGTTGACCACCCGGACCGAGCCGTTCATCACCTGCGTCGCCGACACCTTGGCGTCGTCCTGGCCGATCGCCTTCAGGACGGGCGCGGCCGCCGCCTTCGCCGCCGCCTCGCTCACCGGCGAACCGCCGGGGGAGGGCTTCGTCTCGCCCGGCGGAGGGCAGGCCTTGCCCTTGAGGCAGGAGTCGCCGGCGGGACCGCCGTCGTACCAGGAGTACGTCCAGTTGCCCGGCGCCTCGCGTGCCACGTCGAGGCGGGCCCCCGAGCCGTCCTTCTCGGGCCGGATCGTCCACACCTCACCCACCAGGGCCGGGCTCCCGGGGACGCCGAGGGCTTCGGCCAGCCTGGTCACCTCCGCCGAGGTGACCAGGCCCTCGGGCCGGTGGACCGCGGCCGAGGAGGGCCCATGGGGGAGGGGGCCCTTGGCTGTGTAGACGGTCCCGTTCGGGCCGCCGCCGGGGTCCGGCTCGCCGGGGGCGATACCGGCACCGTCCCCCGTACCGCCGCCGCCCGTACCGCCGGCCTCCAGGCGCAGCGGCGGGGGCGCGGCCGCCTTGTCGGCGGCCCGGCTCTCGGCGCCGGCCGGCGTGCCCTCGCCGGGCGCCGCCGCGGCGACGGCGAGATAGACCCCGCCGCCTCCGGCGAGCAGGACGCCCGCCGCCACCGAGGCGGTGACCAGCCTCCGCCGCCTCCGACCGTTCTCCGTACCGCTCACGGCATCGCTCCTTCGGACCCTGACATCCCTGTGGGAAGACACCGGTGGGACGGAGCGGGCGGGCGGACGGTTCCGTCCGTCAGCCGCCGTACTCGGCGGTGGCGTCGATCAGCCGGGCCGAGGCGGCCGGTACGACGACCCCGTGGATCAGCGCGGGGGAGACCGGAGCGGAGGCCGGCGCGGCCGGGGTCACCCAGTGCGGGACCATCCGCGCGCTGTCACCACGCAGCTGGGCGAGGCTCAGCTCGGACTCGTGACGCTCACGGGGAGCGGGGTGCAGGCTCATGGGCGCACCGTATGCACCGGGGCGCTCCGGAGAAAAGGCCTACTCTGGGGTAGTTTCCACTGTTCGGCAGAGAAGCCGCCACCCGGTAGCGTGAACTGTCATTACCGCCTTCCCGCAGGAGCACCCCACCGTGCGTATCGCAGTCACCGGCTCCATCGCCACCGACCACCTCATGACCTTCCCCGGAAGGTTCGCCGACCAGCTCGTGGCCGACCAGCTCCACACGGTGTCCCTCTCGTTCCTCGTCGACAACCTCGACGTGCGCCGGGGAGGCGTCGCGGCCAACATCTGCTTCGGCATGGGCCAGCTCGGCAGCCGCCCGTTCCTCGTGGGCGCCGCCGGCTTCGACTTCGACGAGTACCGCGCCTGGCTCGACCGCCACGGCGTCGACACCTCCGCGGTGCGGATCTCCGAGGTCCTGCACACCGCCCGCTTCGTCTGCACCACGGACAAGGACCACAACCAGATCGGCTCCTTCTACACGGGCGCGATGAGCGAGGCCCGGCTGATCGAGCTCAAGGCCGTCGCCGACCGCGTGGGCGGCCTCGACCTGGTCCTGATCGGTGCCGACGACCCCGAGGCGATGCTCCGCCACACCGAGGAGTGCCGCTCCCGGTCGATCCCGTTCGCCGCCGACTTCTCGCAGCAGATCGCGCGCATGGACGGCGAGGAGATCCGCACCCTCCTCGACGGGTCCACGTACCTCTTCTCCAACGAGTACGAGAAGGGCCTCATCGAGTCGAAGACGGGCTGGACCGAGGCGGAGATCCTCTCCCGCGTCGGCCACCGCATCACCACCCTCGGCTCGCGCGGCGTCCGCATCGAGCGGGTCGGCGAGACCCCGATCGAGGTCGGCTGCCCCGAGGAGACGGCCAAGGTCGACCCGACCGGCGTCGGCGACGCCTTCCGCGCCGGCTTCCTGACCGGCCTGCACTGGGGCGTCGGCCTGGAGCGCGCCGCCCAGGTCGGCTGCATGCTCGCCACCCTCGTCATCGAGACCCTGGGCACGCAGGAGTACACCCTGCGCCGCGCCAACTTCATGGACCGCTTCACCAAGGCGTACGGCGACGAGGCCGCCGCCGAGGTCCAGTCCCACCTGGGCTGAGGCCGCTGGAGCGCATGCGGGATGCGGCGGGTGGCTCTCAGGCCACCCGCCGCACCACGTACGCGACGCCACCCCGCTCGGACGGCTCCTCGCCCACGTACTCCTGGCCGCGCATCTCGCACCAGGCCGGGATGTCGAGACGGGCCGCCTCGTCGTCGGAGAGGACGGTCACCGTCCCGCCGACCGGCACGTCGCCGATCACCTTCGCCAGCTCGATCACCGGGATCGGGCAACGCCGGCCGAGCGCGTCCACCACGAGCGAGCCGGAGCCGGCCGCCGGGACCGCGGCCGAGGCGGCCGGGGCGCCGAGCCGCTCCCGTACCCCCGCGACCACCCCCGGCAGCAGGTCCAGGAAGCGGTCCACGTCCTCCTCCGCCGTGCCGGCCGGCAGCGACACCCGGACGTTCCCCTCGCTCAGCACCCCCATCGCGCGCAGCACATGGCTGGGCGTCAGCGTCGAACTCGTGCACGACGAACCGGACGAAACGGAGAAACCCTCCCGGTCCAGCTCATGCAGCAACGTCTCTCCGTCGACATAGAGACAGGAGAAGGTGACGAGGTGGGGGAGCCGGCGCACCGGGTCGCCCACGACCTCCACGTCCGGCACCAGCACCGGCACCCGCTCCCGGATCCGGTCCACCAGTGCCCGCAGTCGCGCAGCCTCGGCCGCCGCCTCCGCCCGGACCGCCCGCAGCGAGGCCGCCGCCGCCACGATCGCCGGCAGGTTCTCGAAACCGGGCGCCCGCCCCGACTCCCGTTCGTCCGCGGGCCCTTGGGGAGCGAACCGCACCCCCTTCCGTACGGCGAGCAGCCCCACGCCCGCCGGCCCGCCCCACTTGTGCGCGCTCGCCGCGAGCAGCGACCAGCCGCCCTCCACCGGCCCCCAGCCCAGCGACTGGGCCGCGTCCACGAGCAGCGGCACGCCCGCCGCCCGGCAGGCCTCGGCGACCTCCGCGACCGGCTGCTCGGTCCCCACCTCGTGGTTGGCCGACTGGAGGCAGGCGAGTGCCGTGCCGGGCGCGAGCGCCGCGCCGAAGACGTCCGCGTCCACCGCGCCGGAACGGCCCGCCGGCACCTCGGTCACCGCACCGCCTGCCGCCGCGTGCCGCTCGGCCGCGTGCAGGACGGAGGAGTGTTCGACCGCCGAGACGACGAGGCGGTTCCCGACACGCCGACGGCCCGCGAGAGCCCCGGAGATTCCGGCGTGAACAGCGCGCGTCCCCGAAGGAGTGAACACGAGCTCGTCCGGGCGGCACCCCACCGCCTCCGCCGCGGCCTCCCGCGCCGCGTCGAGCAGCAGCCGGGCCCGCCTCCCCTCCCGGTAGAGCCGGGACGGATCGGCCCAGCCCTCGTCCAGGGAGGCGAGCAGCGCCTGGCGGGCGACGGGGTGCAGGGGAGCGGCGGACGCGGCGTCGAAGTACGGCATCCGCCCACGGTAGGGCCTGCCCCCGGGCTCGGGCCGACACGCCCGGCCCGTACATCGATCCGCCGCGGGTGAGACCTCGTCAGAAGGCCCCCTCCGTACGTCGGCAGACCGCCGAACGGCCGTGTGGGACCCCCCTCCGGAACCCCGGAGTCCACCCCTTCGGGGACTCGGACGGCGCGTTGGGCACCCTCCCCGCGCGACCCCAAATAGCGTCCAGTAGGGTTTGGTCCGCATAAACATCCAAACCCCTGCCCGCGGCCGGGGCGGCGACCGACCAGCGAGACGGACGGCCGTGGCCGACCAAACGCGGGCCGAGACTCTCGGGAAGGCGCTACGTGAGTCCCAACGGCTCCGACCGCTCGTCGCGGCGCCCGATGCGGCGGAAGCTGCCGCAGGTGCTGACTGCGGGCCTGATCCTGGCGACAGCCACGGGCTGCTCGTACAACTGGGAAGACTTCCCCCGCCTTGGTATGCCCACCCCTGTGACGGAAGAGGCGCCTCGGATCCTCTCCCTCTGGCAGGGTTCGTGGGCCGCCGCGCTCATCACCGGAATCCTGGTGTGGGGACTGATCATCTGGTCAGTCATCTTCCACCGGCGCAGCCGGACCAAGATCGAGGTACCTCCGCAGACCCGGTACAACATGCCGATCGAGGCGCTGTACACGGTCACCCCGCTCATCATCGTCTCGGTGCTCTTCTACTTCACCGCGCGCGACGAGTCGAAGCTCCTTGAGCTCTCCCCCAAGCCGGCACACACGGTCAACGTGGTCGGCTACCAGTGGAGCTGGGGCTTCAACTACGTCGAGGACGTGCCCGGAGTCAAGGGCGACGCCAAGACGGACAAGAACCTCGCCTCGATCCCGGACAAGTTCCTGGAGGCGTTCCCGGAGAACGCCGGCGGTGTCTACGACGCCGGTATCCCCGGCGACCGGAACCCGCAGACCGGCAACCCGGGTCCGACCCTGTGGCTGCCGAAGGGCGAGAAGGTCCGGTTCGTCCTGACCTCCCGTGACGTCATCCACTCCTTCTGGGTGGTCCCCTTCCTCATGAAGCAGGACGTCATCCCGGGTCACACGAACTCCTTCGAGGTCACCCCGACGCAGGAAGGCACCTTCCTCGGCAAGTGCGCCGAGCTGTGCGGTGTCGACCACTCCCGGATGCTCTTCAACGTCAAGGTGGTCTCCCCGGAGCGCTACCAGCAGCACCTGAAGGAGCTGGCCGAGAAGGGGCAGACCGGCTACATCCCGTCTGGCATCGAGCAGACGGACCCGGCCAGGAATGCGGAGAAGAACCAACTGTGAGCATCCACAACGAAACCCAGGGTGCCGCCGCAGCTGAGGACTCGTACGAGAACGAGCTGCCCGTACGGCGCAAGCAGCCCGGCAACGTCGTGATCAAGTGGCTCACCACCACCGATCACAAGACGATCGGGACGATGTACCTGGTCACGTCGTTCGCCTTCTTCTGTGTCGGCGGCCTCATGGCGCTCTTCATGCGCGCCGAGCTGGCCCGTCCCGGCACGCAGATCATGTCGAACGAGCAGTTCAACCAGGCGTTCACGATGCACGGCACGATCATGCTGCTGATGTTCGCGACGCCGCTGTTCGCCGGATTCGCGAACTGGATCATGCCGCTGCAGATCGGCGCGCCCGACGTGGCGTTCCCGCGGCTGAACATGTTCGCGTACTGGCTGTACCTCTTCGGCTCGATCATCGCGGTGGCCGGCTTCCTCACCCCGCAGGGTGCGGCCGACTTCGGCTGGTTCGCCTACTCCCCGCTGTCGGACGCCGTCCGCTCGCCGGGTGTCGGCGCCGACATGTGGATCATGGGTCTGGCCTTCTCCGGCTTCGGCACGATCCTCGGTTCGGTCAACTTCATCACCACGATCATCTGCATGCGCGCTCCGGGCATGACGATGTTCCGCATGCCGATCTTCACCTGGAACGTGCTGCTGACCGGTGTTCTGGTCCTGCTCGCCTTCCCGGTCCTGGCCGCCGCGCTCTTCGCGCTGGAGGCCGACCGCAAGTTCGGCTCGCACATCTTCGACGCGGCCAACGGCGGAGCGCTGCTGTGGCAGCACCTCTTCTGGTTCTTCGGCCACCCAGAGGTGTACATCATCGCGCTGCCGTTCTTCGGCATCATCTCCGAGGTCATCCCGGTCTTCAGCCGTAAGCCGATGTTCGGCTACATCGGTCTGATCGCCGCGACCATCGCGATCGCCGGCCTGTCCGTGACCGTGTGGGCGCACCACATGTACGTCACCGGTGGCGTGCTCCTACCGTTCTTCTCCTTCATGACGTTCCTCATCGCCGTTCCGACAGGCGTGAAGTTCTTCAACTGGATCGGAACGATGTGGAAGGGCTCGCTGTCCTTCGAGACACCGATGCTCTGGACGATCGGCTTCCTGATCACCTTCACCTTCGGTGGTCTGACGGGCGTCATCCTGGCATCGCCGCCGATGGACTTCCACGTCTCCGACTCGTACTTCGTCGTCGCGCACTTCCACTACGTCGTCTTCGGCACCGTGGTCTTCGCGATGTTCGCCGGGTTCCACTTCTGGTGGCCGAAGTTCACCGGCAAGATGCTGGACGAGCGGCTCGGCAAGATCACGTTCTGGACGCTGTTCATCGGCTTCCACGGCACCTTCCTGGTGCAGCACTGGCTCGGTGCCGAGGGCATGCCGCGTCGTTACGCGGACTACCTCGACGCCGACGGCTTCACCGCGCTGAACACGATCTCGACGATCTCCTCCTTCCTGCTCGGTCTGTCGATCCTGCCGTTCATGTACAACGTCTGGAAGACCGCCAAGTACGGCAAGAAGATCGAGGTCGACGACCCGTGGGGCTACGGCCGTTCGCTCGAGTGGGCGACGTCCTGCCCGCCGCCGCGGCACAACTTCCTCACCCTGCCGCGGATCCGTTCCGAGTCCCCGGCGTTCGACCTGCACCACCCTGAGATCGCCGCTGTCGACCAGCTGGAGAACAAGGGGCACGAGGCCGAGGCCCTCACGGGCAGCAAGGGGGCCGGCAAGTGAAGATCCAAGGCAAGATGTTCATCTGGCTGAGCGTCTTCATCCTCGCCATGGCCATCCTCTACGGCGTGTGGTCGAAGGAGCCGGTCGGTACGACGGCGCTGTTCCTCGGGTTCGGCCTGTCCATCATGATCGGCTACTACCTGGCCTTCACGGCCAGGCGTGTCGACGCGATGGCGCAGGACGACAAGGAGGCCGACGTCGCGGACGAGGCCGGTGAGGTGGGCTTCTTCGCCCCGCACAGCTGGCAGCCGCTCTCGCTGGCCATCGGCGGTGCGCTCGCCTTCCTCTCGATCGCGATGGGGTGGTGGATCATGTACTTCTCCGCCCCGCTGATCCTGGTCGGCCTCTTCGGCTGGGTCTTCGAGTTCTACCGCGGCGAGAACCAGAACCAGTAGCACCAGCGGTACCCGCTCCCCAACGGAGCACCCCGAGGGGCCCGGACACTTCGTCACCGAAGTGTCCGGGCCCCTCGTTTGCCGTACTCGACGCGCTCGTGCCGGGGATTGTCCTTAGCGTGAGGTCATGAACGACACGCCGCGCATTCGGACTGTTCTGAGCTGCACTCTTCTGGCCGTCACCGTCACCGCAGCCGCCACGGCGTGCGCGGGCTCCGACGGCCACCCGTTGTCGGTGAAGCCCTATGACGCGGCGGACCAGCTCGCCATCAGTACCGCGGCCGGCGGCGCCAAGGCGGACCCGGAGAAGCCCCTGGAGATCTCCGCCAAGGGCGAGGACGGGCGGATCACCGACGTCACCGCCACCGACGCCGCGGGACGCCACCTGGCGGGCGAACTGACCGCGGACGGGCAGCGCTGGCGCTCCACGGCCGCTCTGGCGGCCGGCACCCGCTACACGGTCCGGGTGGCCACCGAGGACGAGGACGGCGCTCCAGGAGCCCGTACGTACACGTTCGAGACGGCCCCGGCCAAACGGGCCCTGACCGTCACTTTCGGGCCGGAGGCGGGCACGTACGGCGTCGGACAGCCCCTCACCGCCGACCTCAGCCTCCCCGTGAAGGACCGGGCGGCCCGCGCGGTCGTCGAACGCGCCCTCAAGGTCCGCTCCACCCCCTCCGTCGAGGGCTCCTGGTACTGGGTGGACGACAAGCAACTCCACTTCCGCCCCAAGGAGTACTGGCCCGCGGGCACCCGTGTGACGGCCACGGCCAACCTGGACGGCCTCAAGGTGGGGGACAAGCTCTACGGCGGCGCGTCCAAGCCGCTGAAGCTCTCCATCGGCGACCGGATCGAGGCGGTCGCGGACGCCGGGTCGCACTACATGACCGTCCGGCGCAACGGAGAAGTGATCAACACCATTCCGGTGACCACCGGCAAACCGGGCTTCTCCACCCGTAACGGCATCAAGGTGATCCTGGGCAAGGAGTACTACGTCCGGATGCGGGGCACCAGCGTCGGCATCGCCGAGGGCAGTTCGGAGTCCTACGACCTGCCCGTCTACTACGCCACCCGGGTGACATGGAGCGGTGAATACGTCCACGCCGCGCCGTGGTCCGTCGGCTCGCAGGGCGTGGCGAACGTCAGCCACGGCTGTGTCGGCATGTCGACCGGGAACGCGGCCTGGTTCTACGAGACCGTGCGCCCCGGCGACATCGTCAGGACCGTCAACAGCTCCGGCGACACGATGGACACCTTCGGCAACGGCTTCGGCGACTGGAACCTGTCGTGGGACAAGTGGCGCAAGGGCAGCGCCCTGGTGGAGCAGTCGGGAGACCCGACCGCCACCGAGGACGCCAAGGCCCGTCTGCGGCCCCTCTCTTTCTAGGGCGTGTCTCGAAAGTCCCGTCTGCCGGGCGGCGTCTGGCACGCACGCTCGCCGCGTTGTCGGGGTCGTCCCGATACACCAGTATCGGGACTG
>NZ_JBSGTX010000130.1:0-9475 GCF_053607625.1 Streptomyces sp. NPDC055103 | reverse complement strand
GGGCAGTACGGCCCCGCCCACGACGGGGAGGGGCGGGGGGCAGTGCGGCCCCCGGCTCCTCCACGGGCCGGCAGTGCACGGCGGGAAGGGCCCGGACCCGTGCCCGACCGGCGATCGGGTGGTCAGACGGCCGCGGTCTCGGTCGCGAGGGCCCAGGCGGCCCAGCCGCCGAGGATGTCGGAGACGTCGCCGAAGCCGCGGTGGCGCAGCAGGCTGGCGGCGATGGAGGACCGGTGGCCGCCCGCGCAGTGCAGGACGAGGGGCCGGTCGGCGGGCAGTTCGCCGGTACGGGCGGGCAGCTCGCTGAGCGGGATGTGCAGGGCCTCGGGGATGAAGCCGTTCGCCTCGCGCTCGCCGCAGGTGCGCACGTCCACCACCAGCGGCGGGTTCTCCCCGGCCAGGGCGGCCTTCAGCTGCGCGGCGGTGAGACGGCTGGCCGGGGCGACCTCGTCGGCCAGCACGCGAAGCGCGTCCTCGGGGTTGCGGACGTAGCCCACGACCCGGTCGAAGCCGATCCGGGCGAGACGGGTGACGACCTCCTCCTCGCGGTTCTGCGCGGCCATGACCACCAGCTCGTCGGCGGGATCGAGGACGGTGCCCGCCTGCTCGGCGAAGCGCCCATCAGCCGGCACGTTCACCGCGCCGCGCAGGTGCCCGGCCGCGAACTCCTGCGGATCGCGCGCGTCGACCACGACCGCCCCGGCGGCGCGCAGTTCGGTGAACTCGCCGAGCGTCAGCGGCCTGGCCGCGACGGTCGCGTCGTACAGGGTGCGGTCCTTACGGTTGAGGTCGGCGTCGTAGGCGAAGTACCCCGGAGCGGTGGACTGCCCCGCCGCGACCAGGGCCACAAACTCCTCCCGGCTCATCGGCGCGCAGGCGTAGTTGGTCGTCCGCTGTTCGCCGATCGTGGAGGACTTCTCCGTGGACAGGTTCTTGCCGCAGGCGGAGCCCGCGCCGTGGGCGGGGAAGACACGGACCTCGTCCGGCAGGCTCATCAGCTTGTTCTGCACGCTGTCGTGCAGCATCGCGCCCAGCTCCTCCGCGGTCACGCCGACCGAGGCCAGCAGGTCGGGGCGGCCGACATCGCCGATGAACAGGGCGTCACCGGTCAGCACGCCGTACGGAACCTCGTCGGCGGCGTGCTCGTACACCAGGACGCTGATCGACTCCGGGGTGTGCCCGGGAGTCTCCATGATCTGCAGGGTGACGTCACCGAGCGAGACCCGCTCGCCCTCGGCCAGGTGCCGGACCGGGTACTCCGTCTCGGCCCGTGCGCCGTAGCCGATCCACGCGCCCGTCTCGTCGGCCATCTCCAGGTGGCCGGCGACGAAATCGGCGTGGAAGTGGGTGTTGATCACGCCGACGATGGTGAAGCCGTGCGCCCGGGCGTCGGCGAGGTACTCGGAGACGTCCCGGCGCGGGTCGACGACGACCGCCTGTCCGGTCTGCTCGTCGGCGATCATGTACGACGCCTGGGACAGGCAGTCGAGGTAGTACTGGGCGAAGAACACGGCGAACCTTTCGACGGAGAGAGCGGGCGCGGAGCGGAGCCCCGCGGAAGTGCGGTGAGAGAGCGGCTGGCGGCCGTTCAGGAGGCCCGGGCGTCCGTGCCGCGTACGACCGGGCGGCCGGTGCGGGCCCAGCCGGAGGTGCCGCCCGCGACCGAGATCGCGTGGAAACCGGCGTTCTCCAGGTGCTCGGCGGCCCAGGCGCTGCGGTTGCCGCTCGCGCAGATGACGAAGACGGGCCGGTCGGCGGGCAGCGCGGCGAGGTGGGCGCCGAGCTCGGAGAGAGGTGCGGTGCGGGCGCCCGGCACATGACCCGCCGTGTATTCGTCTGGCTCGCGGACGTCGATGGTGAAGGCGCCCTGAGCCAGCTCGGCCGCGAAGACGTCCAGATCCACTTCACGCATGGAAGATCACCCTTTCAGATACCCCCCGGGGTACTTGCGTCATCGACTGTAGGCAGGGCTGCGAAGGGAAGTCAAATACCCCCCTGGGTATTCAGCATCACAGGGAGGATCACGCGGCATGAGGAGGAGATTAATACCCCTAGGGGTATGGTGATCTGCGGATACGAGAACGGAAAGGACGGCGACGAGATGACCCAGAGGACCATGGCGGCGCCACCGCCCTCCCCCGGCGCCGTCCGGCTGGGGCTCCGGGAGAACCGGGCGCAGTTCGTCCTGCTCGTCGTCGTCACGGCGGCGGTCGGGGCGCTGGTCGGGCTGGAGCGGACGACGGTCCCCCTGATCGGGACCGAGGTCTTCGGGCTCACCGGGAACCTGGCCGTCTTCTCATTCATCATCGCCTTCGGCCTCGCCAAGGCCCTCACCAACCTCGCCGCCGGGGTGCTCACCGTCCGCTTCCGGCGCAGGCAGCTCCTGCTGACGGGCTGGCTGATCGGCGTGCCCGTGCCGTTCGTGCTCGCCTGGGCGCCGTCGTGGTGGTGGATCGTGGCGGCGAACGTCCTCCTCGGCATCAACCAAGAGCTGACGTGGTCGATGACCGTCAACATGAAGATCGACCTCGTGGGGCCCGCCCGCCGCGGGCTCGCCACCGGCCTCAACGAGGCCGCCGGCTACGTCTCGGTCGGCGCGACGGCCCTGCTCACCGGTTACCTTGCCAGCCACTACGGGTTGCGCCCCGCCCCCGAACTCATCGGCGCGGTCTTCGTCGCCGCCGGCCTCGCGCTGTCGCTGTCGGTCAGGGACACCGCCGCCCACCTGGCCCTCGAACTCGCCCACCACCCCACCCCCGAAGGCGGTCCGGCGGATCGGCCGTCCTTCTGGGAGACCTTCGCCCGCACCTCATGGCGCGACCGCTCCCTGCGCGGCGCCTCCCAAGCCGGCCTGATCAACAACCTCAACGACGGGCTGACTTGGGCTCCGGATCCCTGAGCTGCCCGACGTCCTGGTGGAGCGAGACACCCCTGGGCTGTGGGATGCCGCCATGTTCACCGTGGTCAGCAGTCGGGTGCCGGACTGTTGGGTCGCAGGGCTGGAGGACGGCCGGGTGACGCTCGCGCCCAAGGAGTGGCAGCGCCCAGGCTTCTGGGAGGACTACTTCGACGGCGAGCCAACTGCCGGCGCTGAGTATGAGCGTCTTCGCGCGGAAGTCCTCTCCCAAGCGTGACCTCGGATTGGTGATCATTGCTGGCGTTCGCCAGTAGTTGACCAGGCACTCGCACTGGGGCGGGTGGTCGGAATGCCGAGCACGACGGGTGACCGCTGGGCGAGTCGGGCAGCGTCGGCCTGCTTGGTGCGGACGAAGGTCAAGGTCATGTCGATGCCCTCGATCTCCCCGAGCCATTGCTCTTCTTCGGCTCGCTTGCGGCGGAGGATCAGGTCTTTCTCGATCTCGGCGAGCCGCGGCAGCATCTTGGGGTTGACCTGCAGGACCGGGCATCGGATGCAGGCGTGCTCGTGCTGGCAGGGTGATCCATAAGGTCGAGCGCAGTTCCCGAGCTCGACCTTGCGCTTGTCGAAGTGCTCATCGCACTCTGCCCACTCCTGGGCGGTGACGTCGGTGTATTCGTCGTCAGGCCGCAGGGTCCGGCGGTGGTTCAGGAACTCCTGGTAGTGCTTGACGATGTCCTCGGCGAAGACCGCGACGTAGCCCTGCGTGGTCCGCAGGTTCAGATGTCCGAGCAGGGCCGCGCCGATGTGGATCGGCAGACCGCCGTTGACGATCTCGGTGGCGAAGAGCCGGCGGAAGTCGTGCGGGGTGAACTTGGTCCCGGCGAAGGCGGGGTTCGTCTTGGCGAGCTCTTCGCAGCTGCGGCCGAGTATTTCGAGCACGGTGTTGCCTGACATGACCGCGCGGACGCTGCCCCGGTGACGCTGGAAGAGGAACGGCATGGGGTCCAGCCAGATCCTCTCGTGGGGGTCGTAGCGGGTCAGGAGGGGGATGGGTCGGCCGTCGCGGGTCTGGCGGCGGACGATCTGGGCGATGGCGTGGAAGAGCTCGGCGGACATCGGGATGACGCGCTCGCGTTCGGTCTTCGAGGGAGCGACGACCAGGAGGGCGATGACCTCGCCGTTGGAACGCTCGTATTGGCGGATGCTGAGATGGGTGAGTTCGACGAGTTCCTCGACGCGGATACCGCTGTGCCGCAGGATCTCGACGGACACCCATTCCCAAAACGCCGTGTCCTCGGCGATCGTCACGTGGATCAGCTCGTCGATGCCGTGGTCGATGACCCTGACGGTCGGCTCGGCCACGAGTTTCGCCTGGCGGCGGTCCTCCCAGGAATCGGTGCGGCTGTAGCGGCGGCCCGCGTGCTCGAAGGACTCCCCCAGCGGAACCGACCGGGCGAGTTCCAGGAGGCCGGCCAGACGCTCGTAGCGGTCTTCGATGTGCCGGACGAGGACCGGCAGCAGCGGCTGGCGGACGCGGGTGCGGTCGGCCATCCGCCGGTTAATTAGTCGCGCCGCAGGGTGTAGAGCTCCCAGGCGTCGGGGTCGCCGACGAAGACGTAGAGCTTCGGATGTTCGTGAGTGCCGTAGACGCTCCAGCTGTCCATGGCGAAGGAGCAGGCGTCGATGGAGACGTTGACCTGCTGGGTGTAGGGGCCGTCGACGGGGTCGTAGGCCCAGGTACCCGTGCCGGTGCACTTGCGGACCACCGGTTCGAAGGAGTCGACGGGGTCGAAGCCGAAGGTGTCGACGTGAGTCGCCACGGCTTTGCCGTCCGGGGACAGAGTGAGGGTGCCGCCCTTGCCGTCCGAGTACGTTCCGGCGATCTGCTCGGCGTTCAGCAGCGGAGGCTCGTACCCGATCCCGGCGAACAGAGCGACGCCGGCGAGGGTGAAGGCGGTGACGGCGGCGAGCGTCCCGTACAGCGCGACCCGCCCGAACATCTCGCGCCCGGAGAGCGGCGGACGGTCCGGCAGCAGCAGCCTGCGGGCGACCAGGCCAGGGGTGGCGAGTGCTGTTGTCGCCGTGAGCCATCCGGCGAGGCACGCCAGGAAACCGGCCTCCGTGAGCAGTGCCACGGCCAGGACCGCCGGGGCGGTTGCGGCGGCCGTGGCGGCCGGGACCCACCACCACGCCTCGCGCCCCGAGAGCGTGCGGCCGAGCCACGCGGCCAGGGTCAGGAGCGGCATCACCGTACTGACCGTCACAAGGGCGCCGAGGACGGCTCCGACCAACACCATGAACGGCACGGCGATCACGAGCCCCAGTGCGTGGTACGGCAGGGCTGGGGCCTCCTCGGTCTGCTCCCACACGAGGACCGCGGTCATCCCGATCACCGCCTCGACGAGCAGCACCGAGACGGACGCCGTCACCACGGCACCGAACCTGTCCTTCGCACGCTCCTGGGGGTGTGCCAACACCGGCGACTACTGCATTTCTGAACGCATTCAAATCCCTCCTCCGGTGCACATCATGCACCACAGCAGCGCCCACTCGCCCGGCACGCTGCCACGACCAGGAGGCGCCCACCCCGCCGCGTGAGCCCGCAGTGGGCCGGTGGAAGTCGGCGCCGACGGGGCAGCGGCCGGTCGCGGGGCGGAGGCCGGCTGCGGGTCTTCGCGGCACGACAGGGGCGCACCCACCCGATACCCGCCGGTTCGTCCATCTCGGCGCCGCCGTCGCCAGATCCGCCAGGGGTACCGCGAAGGTCAGTGGGCCAGCTCGCCGCTCACGGCCTGGTCCGCGACGCTGCCATCACCCAACTCCGCGCCGAAGGCCACGATGTCAAGGACGCTGTAGCTGGTGCGCGCCTCGTCGGCGAGGGGGATCTGCTCGACGGCGTCGACCCGGTTGAGCACCTGGGCGCCGGCCGGCGGCGTTGGAGGTGCGGCGGTCGTGGACGGCAGGTGAGGTGGTCAGGGCGAGGGAGAGCGCGGCAGAACCGCGCAGCTTGTTCTTGGTCATGCCTGTAGGGGTAGCGGCGGTCGCGCTCGTGGCGTGCCGGAACCGCTTTTTCGTCGGTGACATGGGGGAGGGTGGTTCACCAGGGAAACGCTTCGGTCCGGCGCCATGTGCACTCCTATGCCAAGGCCGGTCACGTAGGAGCCGGGAGTGTCAGTCCGCGGTCCATCGGGCGCGGTAGCGGGCCTGTGGTGCGTCGGCGGTTATGCCCCGCTGCTGCGCGCTTTCCTGTTCCTCGGCGGCCTGCTGCGCGGCGTCATCCAGTCCGAACCCATGAGGTCGAGAGGCATCGTCGAGGGCGAGTTCGGGTGTCTCCCAGTCCGATTCGACGCCGTGGACCGGGCCGAAGGGGGCCGGGCCCAGGCCGGAGACACCGACAAGGTCAGGGGATCCGCTCGTAGACATGAACGCTCCCGCCCGGCCATCGGCGAGGTCGGCCGGCCTTCCTGGTGTGTTGCGAGACCGGGGGACGCACACAGAGGTCCCAGCGGGCGAAACCTGCCGGACCAACTGTCCCGCGCACGTGAGCGCCGCGTCCTCCGCACGCCCTGACTCACATCTGCCTCTGAGATGTGAGGTGTTTCCTGTGGTCACAGCGGGTGCGGGCGTGTACCGTCCCCGTTAGCTGTCGTGGTTCGGATCTTCCCCTATACCCATGCCTTCGGCGTGGGCTTTTTTGCTGTGCTGTGCCGCAGGGACCAGGGCGATCACCTCCGCCTCCCACACCGTGTGGGCGGCGTTCATCGACTGGAAGGCATGAGACATGGCTACGGGAACTGTGAAGTGGTTCAACGCGGAGAAGGGCTTCGGCTTCATCGCCCAGGACGGCGGCGGCCCGGACGTCTTCGCCCACTACTCGGCGATCAACTCGACTGGCTTCCGTGAGCTCCAGGAGGGCCAGTCGGTGACGTTCGACGTCACCCAGGGCCAGAAGGGCCCCCAGGCGGAGAACATCAACCTCGCCTGATCCCCACCCCGCCGGCGAGACTGGGGCCGTGACCTGGACAAGGGAATCGGCCCCTTCACTCACCTGGACGAACGCCTCCCTTCCGGCCCGTGCCGGAAGGGAGCGCGCGGGACAGGGCCCGGGTCCCCGTGACGGGCCTGGGTTCTATCGCGTATCGCAACACCCCAGCTCACCGAGGGGGAGATGGACTTCGAGCCCCGCGAGTGCGGACGGTTGTCCAGGGGTGTTCGAAACTCGTTCGGGAGTGGGGAAATTGATTCCGGCTCATGAGCGACGGGATGAGGAGTCAGGAAGGTCGATCAGCTATGGCCTCGCCTGCTGAGCGAGCAGAAGGCCTGCGGCCTGGTTCCGCTCCTGCGCTGGCCCGACGCCATGGGAAGACCGCTCGGCCTGGACCACGTCGATGCCGTCCGCTTGGAGGGGGCGTTGGCCACGGACTTCGCCGAGTACCGGCGCAGGAGGCTGCCCTTCTGGATGGATCCGACACCGGTCCCGGCACCTGAAGGAATCCAGCCATGGCCGCACGACCCCGGTCCGCCCTTCGAACGGTGGCCGGGCCTGGCGCCGCCGATGCCAGCTACGTCCGCAGACCCGAAGCCCGAGGGAGCCTGCTGGCCCGGCTCATCGAGACGGGTCAATTCGGGTTGGACGAGTGCCGCCTCGTACTCGTCACTGCCCGTCGCGGCAGCGATGCTCTGGCGTCGATCGGCTGGTCCGCAGAGGCGCCGCTGCCTCTGCCGTGTGCACTCCTGCGGAGCTGGGAGGACCGCTCCGGCGCCCAATTCGTCGCGGTGTTTGGCAGCGAGCTGCGCCTCTCGGTCGCGAGACCTCCCGTTGAAGCAGAAGACGCGAACCTGCTCGGTTTGGAACACGTACTGTACGCCACGGACCTCGTGGGACGGACTTCCTGGTTGTTCTGGTGGGACTAGGCCGTGTTTTGGGTCGGGTTCCGGTGCACGTTGCGTGCTGTGATGATCATGGTGTGGGGCGTGGGGATCTTTCTGACGAGCAGTGGTCGGTGCTGGAGTCTTTGCTGCCTGCGGCGGGTGTCAGTCGCAGGTGGCCAGGTCGGCGGCGGTTGGTGGACGGTGTGCGGTGGCGGGTGCGGACGGGGATTCCGTGGCGTGATCTGCCGGATGAGTACGGTCCCTGGCAGACCGTGTACGGACTGTTCCGGCGGTGGCAGCGGCAGGGCGTGTGGGACCGGCTGCTGACGTTGCTGCAGGCGAGGGCCGACGCGGTCGGGCTGATCACATGGGAGGTCAACGTCGACTCCACGGTCTGCCGGGCTCACCAGCACGCGGCAGGTGCCCGCCGGGATGGCGTCGGGCAGAAGGAACCGCCCGGTGGTGTCGCGACCGAGCCGGACGACCACGGGCTGGGCAGGTCGCGGGGCGGGTTCACCACGAAGATCCATCTGGCGTGCGAGCAGGGCCAGAAGCCGTTGTCGCTGCTGGTCACCGCCGGGCAGCGGGGTGACAGCCCGCAGTTCGAGCCGGTCCTGAACGCGATCCGGGTGCCCAGGACCGGGCCGGGCCGGCCACGGCGCCGACCGCTGCGGGTGCGGGGCGACAAGGCGTACTCCTCCCGCGCGAACCGTGCCTACCTGCGCAGACGCGGGATCAGGTGCACGATCCCGGAACCGGCCGACCAGGTCCGCAACCGAAAGCGCCGCGGCCGGGCCGGTGGCCGTCCGCCCGCCTTCGACTCCCAGGACTACAAGGCCCGGCACGCGGTCGAGTGCGGGATCAGCCGTCTCAAGCAGCACAGGGCGGTCGCCACCCGCTATGACAAGCTCGCGGTCCGGTTCGAGGCGACCGTCCAGGTCGCGGCGATCCATCAGTGGCTGTGATCAAGTCCAAGGTCACGGCCGTGCCATGCTGGCGGCCGGACTTCGAGCATCACACGCAAGGGGAGGACCTGTGGCCGCCCGGTACTACTGCGCGGACAGCGAGAACGGCGACCACGTGGACGACCCGTCCGAAGACGCCTTGTTCATGCTGATCAGCGACTTGAACGGCACGGACAACACCTTCGTCGTCGTCCAGCCCGACGAGGACGATCCCGCCTGGTTCGCCTCCGTCGCCGTGTTGGACGAGGGCGGCTACGAGATCGTCTGGCGTGACACCACCCGCCGCGAGCACGACGTCAGCTCCGAGACCAGCATCGACCGGATCGCGGGCGACCTCACCAAATGGCTGACCGCCCGCGCTACCTAAAACACGGCCTAGCCGGGCTTCCCCGGGGACGTTCTCGATGCCGCAGGTAGCCGTGGATGGCACGGGCGGAGTAGGCGCGCTCCGCAAGAACGACTGGCGGCTTCGTCCGAGGTCTGCCCGCACCCCGCGGGGCAGGCGCATGCGTGCCATCACCGTCTCGAAGGCCCGCGCGTCACCTGCCTGGCCAGCGGTGGGGGTAAGGGCCAAGACCGCGCATTGCCGTCAGCTGCCAGGGGCCTTGGTGCTCGGCCCGCCGCGGGAACGTCCGAGGGCATGGTCAGTTGGCTCGTTGCGGCCGGTTGCACGTTTTTGAGTGGGTTGCGTCCTGGGAAGTGGTGTACGGGTTGGACCTGATCCGGGGGTTTGCTCCGGCGTCAGGGTGAGGCCCGCATAGACGAACGGCCACCGGCT
>NZ_JBSGTX010000129.1:0-9659 GCF_053607625.1 Streptomyces sp. NPDC055103 | reverse complement strand
CCTGCCCGGTGAACATCACCCCGAGCCGGCCGCCCCGTACGACCCCGGAGACGACCCCCGGGGCCGGTGTGCCCTCGGACAACGCCCCCAGCCCGCTCAGGAGTTCGTCCCGGTCGGTGCCGAGGACCACCGCGCGGTGGTCGAGCCGCGCCCTGCCGGTCGCCAAGGAGTGGCCGACTGCGCTGGTGGCGGACGGGGCCTCCTCCGCCGCGATGTGGTCGCGCAGCCGCCGGGCCTGGTCGCGCAGGGCGGCCTCCGACGTGCCGGACAGCGGCCACGGGATCAGGGACGGGGACGGGCCCTGGGGCGACGGTTCCGTCGCCGGTGCCTGCTCCAGGATCACGTGGGCGTTCGTCCCGCCGAAGCCGAAAGACGACACGGCGGTACGGCGCGGGGCGTCCGTCTGGGGCCAGGGGCGGGCGGTCGTCAGGAGCTCGACCGCGCCCGCCTCCCAGTCGACCAGCGGCGTCGGGTTCTCCGCGTGGAGTGTCCTGGGCAGGACACCGTGGTGCATGGCCTGCACCATCTTGATGATGCCGCCCACTCCGGCGGCTGCCTGGGCGTGCCCGATGTTCGACTTGAGGGAGCCCAGGTAGAGGGGGCGGTCGCTGTCCCGGTCCTGTCCGTACGTGGTCAGCAGTGCCTGGGCCTCGATGGGGTCGCCTAGCCGGGTGCCGGTGCCGTGGGCCTCGACGGCGTCCACGTCGCCCGGGCGCAGCCGGGCGTTGGCGAGCGCCTGCCGGATGACGCGTTCCTGGGAGGGGCCGTTGGGGGCGGTGAGGCCGTTGGAGGCGCCGTCCTGGTTGACGGCGGAGCCCCGTACCACCGCGAGCACGGGATGGCCGTTGCGCAGGGCGTCCGAGAGGCGTTCGACGAGGAGCAGGCCCACGCCCTCCGACCAGCCGGTGCCGTTCGCATCGGCGGAGAAGGAGCGGCAGCGGCCGTCCTCGGAGAGTCCCCGCAGCCGGGAGAACTCCGTGAAGGCGACCGGGGTGGACATGACGGTCGCGCCGCCCGCGAGCGCCAGGTCGCACTCGCCCAGGCGCAGCGCGTTCGCCGCCAGGTGGAGGGCGACGAGCGACGACGAGCAGGCGGTGTCCACCGCCACCGAGGGGCCCTCCAGGCCGAAGGAGTACGAGAGCCGGCCGGCCGCGATGGAACCGGCGCTGCCGCTGAACAGATAGCCCTCGAAGCCCTCCGGCGGGAGGTGCGGCCGGGACCCGTAGTCGTGGTACATGACTCCGGTGAACACCCCAGTCCTGCTGCCCTTGAGGGACGTCGGGTCGAGCCCCGCCCGCTCGAAGCCCTCCCAGGCGGTCTCCAGGAGCAGACGCTGCTGCGGGTCGGCGGCCAGTGCCTCGCGCGGCGACATGCGGAAGGGCTCCGGGTCGAACAGGTCGGCCTCGTGCAGGAAGCCGCCCTCCCGGGCGTACGAGGTGCCGGCACGGTCCGGATCGGCGTCGTACAGCCGGTCGAGGTCCCAGCCGCGGTTGTCCGGGAACCCGCCGACCGCGTCCGTCTCCCCGGTCACGAGCCGCCACAGGTCCTCCGGCGAGGACACGCCTCCCGGGTAGCGGCACGCCATGGAGACGATCGCGATCGGCTCGTGCTCCCTCTCCTCGGCCTCGCGCAGCCGCCTGCGGGCGTCGCGGGCGTCGGAGATGGCCTTCTTGAGGTATTCGCGGAGTTGTGCCTCGTCCGCCACGTGAACTCAGCTCCCGGTGGTGGGGTGGGGTGGGATGGGGTGGGGTTGGTCGGTCGGTCGGTTCTTCGGCGGCGGGGGAGGGGGCGCGGCGCGCCCCGCCCCCTCCCCGTGCCGTCAGTCGAGGTCGTCGAGGAGCGCGAAGAGTTCCTCGTCGCTGGCGCCGTCGAGGTCATCGTCGTCCTCGGCTCCGGTCGTGCCGTCCGCGCCGCCGGGGGTGTCCTCCGTGGCGTGGAGCAGTTCCCGCAGCCTGGCCGCGATCCGGTCGCGGTCCTTGCCGTCCGCCGCGAGCGCGGCGATGGCCGCGTCGAGGCCGGCCAGCGAGGCCAGGACGGGATCGGCGCCGCCGACACCATCGAGGCCGACGGCGTTCGCGGCGTCCGTGCCGTCCTCGACGCGCAGCTCCTCGTGGAGGTGCGCGGCGAGTGCGCCGGGCGTCGGGTGGTCGAAGACGAGGGTGGCGGGCAGCCGCAGCCCGGTCGCCCGGTTCAGCTGGTTGCGCAGTTCGACGGCGGTGAGCGAGTCGAGGCCCACGTCCTGGAGGGCGCGGTCGGCCTCGATGCCCTTGGGGTCGTGGTGGCCGAGCACCCCGGCGACCTGGGCCCGGACGAGATCGATCAGGAAGCGTTCCCGTTCGGCCGGGGTGAGGGCGGCGAGCCGCCGCCCGAGCGGAACCTCGTCCTGGTGGCCGTCCGCCGCGGCGGTGCCGCGCCGCCTGCCGGCCCCGGCGAGGGCGTGCAGCACCGGGGGGAGCCGGTCGCCGCCCGCGCGCAGCGCGGCCGGGTCGAGCCTGCTGACGGCGAGCAGCGTCTCGCCGGTGGCGGGCGCCGCGTCGAACAGGGCCGTGCCGTCGTCGGAGGACAGCGGCAGCAACCCGACCTTGGCCAGCCGGCGCAGGTCGTTCTCGTCCAGCCCGCCGGACAGGGCGCTGGCCTCGGCCCACAGGCCCCAGGCGAGCGAGGTGGCGGGCAGGCCGTGGGCGCGGCGGTGGGCGGCGAGCGCGTCCAGGAAGGTGTTCCCCGCCGCGTAGTTGGCCTGCCCGGCGGTGCCGAGGAGCCCGGCCAGCGAGGAGTACAGGACGAAGGCCGTCAGGTCCTCGCTGTCGCGGGTCAGTTCGTGCAGATGCCAGGCCGCGTCGACCTTGGGCCGCAGCACCTTCGCGAGCTGTTCCCCGGTGAGCCGGGCGGCGACGCCGTCGTCCAGGACGCCCGCCGTGTGCACGACGGCCGTCAGCGGCTGCTCGGCCGGTATCCCGGCCAGTACCGCGCCCAGCGCCTGACGGTCGGTCACATCGCAGGCGGCGAAGGTGACGTCGGCGCCGAGGCCGGTCAGTTCGGTCCGCAGGTCGGCCGCACCGGGCGCCTCGATGCCCCGGCGGCTCAGCAGCAGCAGCCGCCGGGCTCCGTGTGCGGTGACCAGGTGGCGGGCGAGGACGGCGCCGAGCGCCCCGGTCGCTCCGGTGATCAGCACCGTGCCGTGGTCCCAGCGCGGCGCCGAACCGGCTGTCGCGGAGTCGGAACCGGTGCTCGCGGAGTCGGGGGCGGTACGGGGCCGGGCCAGGCGCGGAACGGTCAGGGCCCCGCCGCGTACCGCGACCTGCGGCTCCCCGCAGGCCAGCACCTCGGCGAGCCGGCGGGCCGCCGGAGCGGAGTCCGCCGGGTCGAGGTCCACGAGGACGAACCGGCCGGGGTTCTCGGTCTGCGCCGACCTGAGCAGGCCCCAGACTCCGGCGTGCGCCAGGGCGGGCACGTCCTCGTCCCCGGCGGCGACCGCGCCCCGGGTCACGACCACCAGCCGGGTCGCGTCGAGACGGTCGTCCGCCAGCCAGTCCTGGAGGGTCCGCAGGACGCTCCGGGTCGCCTCGCGGGCCCGTCCGGGCAGCCCGCCGTCGTCCGACGGCTCCGCCGCCGGGCCGTCGAGGACGGGCAGGACCACCGTGCGGGGGGCGGTGTCGCCCGCGTCGAGCCGCGCGGCCAGCGCCGCGAGGTCCACGTGGCGCGGCACCTCCGAGCCGAAGCCGAAGCCGAGACCGTCAGCCCCGTCAGCCCCGTCCGAAACAGTCGGTCCGTCAGCCCCGACCGCTCCCTCCAGCCCGAGCAAGGCCCAGCCCGCCCCCGCCGGTTCGACGCCCCCAGGCGACGGGACCCGGGTCCAGTCGACCCGGAGCAGTCCGTCCCTGGCCGCCCCGGTGCCCGCCTCCCGCAGGGCCTCCGCGTTCAGCGGGCGCAGCAGCAGTGAGGCGGCGCTCGCGACCGTCCGGCCCGTGCCGTCGGTGACGGTGAGCGCTGCCCGCAGCGATTCCGTGCCCCCGTCGCCGGACAGCGACAGCCGGACCCGGAGCAGGCTCGCCCCGGTGGCGTACAGGCTCACGCCCGCCCAGGAGAACGGCAGCCAGGACGGGCCGTCCTCGCCCGTGACGACACCGGGCAGCAGCGGGTGCAGGGCGGCGTCGAGCAGCGCCGGGTGGAGGCCGTACGAGGCGGCCTTCGGGCGCAGTTCCTCGGCGAGCGCGACCTCGGCGAACAGGTCGTTCCCGTCCTCGCTCCGCCAGGCCCTGCGCAGGCCCTGGAACGCAGGCCCGTAGCCGTACCCTGCCTCGGCGAGGCGTTCGTACGCCCCCTCCACGGGGACCTCGGCCGCACCGGCCGGCGGCCACACCAGCGCGGCGCCGTCGGGTGCCGTACCGTCCGGCGCGAGCAGGCCCTCCGCGTGCAGCGTCCACGACCGGCCCTCGCCGTCGGCCCCGGGCCGGTCGTCGCCTTCGGGGCACGCGTACACGGCCACCGGCCGCGCCCCGGCCGGGTCCGGTTCGCCCACCACGACCTGGAGGCGGAGCCCGCCCCGCTCGGGCAGCACCAGCGGCGCCGTCAGCGTCAGGTCCTCGACGCGCTCGCACCCGACCTGTTCACCGGCCCGCAGCGCGAGTTCGAGCAGCGCTGTGCCGGGCAGCAGCACGGTGCCGTGCACGGCGTGGTCCTCCAGCCAGGGGTGCCCGCCGCGCGAGACCCGCCCGGTGAGCAGGTACGTGTCGCGGTCGGCGACCCGTACCGCCGCGCCGAGCAGCGGGTGTCCGGCGGCGGTCAGTCCCAGCCCGGTGGCGTCGCCCGGGTCGGCGTCCCCCTCCAGCCAGTACCGGTCGTTCCGGAAGGCGTACGTGGGCAGGCCGATCCGGTGCGCCCCGGGGGCGGCCGGGGGCCGGTCCGCCGCGCCGCGCAGCCGGGCGGCGGTCAGGGCGGCGGTGAACGAGACGGTCTCCGAGCGGCCCGCCCGGACGAGGGGGAGGAGCGTGCCGGGCTCCTCGGCCAGGCACTCCCGGGCCAGGGCGGTCAGCACGCCGTCGGGCCCGGCCTCGATGTACTCGGTGACGCCCGCGGCCTCCAGGAAGCGGATGCCGTCGAGGAAGCGGACGGTGCCCCGGATGTGGGCGGCCCAGTAGTCGGGGGAGGCGAGTTGCTCCGCCGTCGCGAGGGTGCCCGTCACGTTCGACACGACCGGGATACGGGGCTCGGAGTAGGACAGTCCGGCGGCGACCGTACGGAACTCGTCGAGGACCTCGTCCATGTGCGGGGAGTGGAAGGCGTGGCTGACGGGCAGCCGCTTGGACCTGCGGCCCCGCTCGCGCCAGACGGCGGCGATCTCGTCGACGACGTCCGCGTCACCCGAAATGACCGTCGCCCGGGGTCCGTTGACCGCGGCGACGGCGACGGCACCCTCGTCGTACCGCGTGAGGAGCTGCCGTACCTCCTCCTCGTCCGCCTGGAGTGCGACCATCGCCCCGCTCTCCCGGGCGGCCTGCATCAGCCGGCCGCGCTCGGCGACGAGCGTGCACGCGTCGGCCAGGTCGAGTACCCCGGACAGATGGGCGGCGGTGACCTCCCCGACGGAGTGGCCGAGGAGGAAGTCCGGGGTGAGACCGCGGTGTTCGGCCAGCCGGAAGAGCGCCACCTCGACGGCGAACAACGCGGCCTGGGTGAAGACCGTCTGGTCGATCAGCGCCGAGTCGGCGGAGCCGGCCGGCGTGAACAGCACGTCCTTCAGGGGGCGGATCAGCTCCACGTCGAGGTGCGCGCACACCTCGTCGAGGGCCCGCGCGAACACCGGCTCCGTCTCGTACAGTTCGCGTCCCATGCCGAGACGCTGACTGCCCTGGCCGGTGAGGAGGAACGCGGTCCCGCCCTTGTGGCCGGTGCCCGGGCGGACCAGCTGGGGCGCGTCCTCGCCCCGGGCGAGCGCGTCGAGCCCGCCGAGGAGTTCCTCCCGGTCCGTGCCGACGACGGCCGCGCGGTGCTCCAGGAGGGCGCGGGCCGCGAGGGCGTCGCCGACGGCGGCCGGGTCGAGCCCGGGACGGCCGGTGACGTGTTCGTGCAGGCGGCGGGCTTGGCGGCGCAGCCCCGCCTCGTCCTTGGCGGACAGCGTCCAGGCGAGGGCCCCGGCGGTGGCGCCGTCCGGTGCGGGTGCGGGTGCCGGAGCCGCCGGCTCGGCCGGCGCCTGTTCGATGATGACGTGCGCGTTGGTGCCGCTGATCCCGAAGGACGACACCCCGGCGCGGGCCGGGCGCCCGGTCTCGGGCCACGGCGTCTCCGAGGTCAGCAGCTCGACGGCGCCGGAGTCCCAGTCGACGTGCGGCGAGGGGTTCTCCGCGTGCAGGGTCCTGGGCAGGACGCCGTGGTGCATGGCCTGGATCATTTTGATGATGCCGCCGACCCCCGCTGCCGCCTGGGCGTGCCCGAGGTTCGACTTCAGCGACCCGAGGTAGAGGGGCCGGTCGCCGTCCCGGTCCTGTCCGTACGTGGCGAGGAGCGCCTGCGCCTCGATCGGGTCGCCGAGGGTGGTGCCCGTGCCGTGCGCCTCGACCGCGTCGATGTCCGAGGGCCGCAGCCCGGCGTTGGCGAGCGCCTGCCGGATGACGCGTTCCTGGGAGGGGCCGTTGGGGGCGGTGAGGCCGTTGGAGGCGCCGTCCTGGTTGACGGCGGAGCCCCGTACCACCGCGAGGATCCGGTGGCCGTTGCGTACGGCGTCCGAGAGCCGCTCGACGAGGAGCAGCCCCACGCCCTCCGACCACGAGGTGCCGTCGGCGGCGGCCGAGAAGGACTTGCAGCGGCCGTCCGGCGCCAGACCGTTCTGCCGGGAGAAGTCGACGAACCCCCCGGGCGTCGCCGTCACGGTCGCGCCGCCCGCGAGCGCCAGGTCGCACTCGCCCAGACGCAGTGCGTTCGCCGCCAGGTGCAGCGCCACCAGCGAGGACGAACAGGCCGTGTCCACCGACACCGCCGGGCCCTCAAGCCCGAAGGAGTACGAGATGCGGCCCGACGCCACGCTGCTCAGCTTGCTCGTCAGCAGGTACCCCTCGAACTCCTCCGGCCCGGCCAGACCGAGGTAGCTCTGCTCGATCACGCCCGCGAAGACCCCCGTGCGGCTGCCGCGCAGCGCGTCCGGGGCGACGCCGGCGTTCTCGAAGGTCTCCCAGGCCGTCTCCAGGAGCAGCCTCTGCTGCGGGTCCATGGCCAGCGCCTCGCGCGGCGAGATGCCGAACAGCCCCGCGTCGAACAGCCCGGCGCCGTTCAGGAACCCCCCCTCCCGGGCGTACGAGGTCCCCGGGGTCCCGGGATCGGGGTCGTACAGCGCGTCCAGGTCCCAGCCCCGGTCGGCAGGGAAGCCGGAGATCGCGTCCCCGCCCCGGTCGACCAGCTCCCACAGGGTGTCGGGTGAGGTCACCCCGCCCGGGAAGCGGCAGGCCATGCCGACGATCGCCACCGGCTCCGTCTCCGCCGCCTCCAGCTCCGCCACACGGCGGCGCGCCTTCTGCAGATCGACCGTGACCCGCTTGAGGTAGTCGACCAGTTTCTCTTCGTTGGACATCGGGGACATCGGGGACATCGGGGTTCCTGACTCCTCGGGTGAGGCGCGGCGATTCGTTTCAGAGGCGATTCGGATCAGAAGGAGGACTGGCCCAGCTCGTTGTCGATGAAGTCGAAGATCTCGGCCACGGAGGCCGAGGCGAGCGCCTCGGCGGGGTCCGCCGCGTCGTCCCGGCCGCCGCCGTCCACCCGGGCCAGCAGCGCCCGCAGGCGCCGCGAGACCTCGGCCCTGGTGTCGTCGCCGGAGGACGGCTCGGGAAGCGCCGACAGCAGCCCGTCGATCCGGTCGAGGCCGTCCAGCAGCGTCAGCCGGGCGTCCGGGGCCGGCGGGGCGAGCCGCTCCCGCAGATGCGCGGCGAGGGCGTCGGGGGTCGCGTGGTCGAAGACGACGGTGGCGGGCAGCCGGAGACCGGTCGCCGTCGCCAGCCGGTTGCGCAGGTCCACGGCGGTGAGCGAGTCGAAGCCCAGGTCCTGGAAAGGCCGTTCGGGGGAGATCCCGTCGGCATCGGGCCGGCCGAGGACGGCGGCCACGTGGGTACGGACCAGCGCGAGGAGCGCCCGTGCCCGCTCCGGCCCGCTCAGCGCGGCGAGCCGGGCGGCGAACCCGGCGGCCGGGTCGTCCGCCTCCGGGCCCGGGGAACCGGCCGCGTCGCGGCCGGGCATCCCCACCAGACCGCTCAGGAGCACAGGGACGCTGCCCTGCGACCGGATTGCGGCGAGGTCCAGAGGCGTGACGACCAGGGCGGCACGGTCCGTGCCGAGCGCCCGGTCGAACAGCGCACGGCCCTCGGCCGGCCCGATCGGGCGGAAGCCGTCGCGGGCGAGCCGCTTGAGGTCGGTCTCGTCCAGGGCCGCGTCGAGGCCGCCCGCCTCCCACACGCCCCAAGCGAGGGAGGACGCGGGCAGACCCTGGGCGCGGCGGTGGGCCGCGAGGGCGTCGAGGAAGGCGTTCGCGGCGGCGTAGTTCGCCTGACCCGGCGCGCCGAGGACACCGACGGTCGAGGAGAACAGCACGAACGCCGAGAGGTCCATGTCCCGGGTCAGTTCGTGCAGATGCCAGGCGCCGTCCGCCTTCGGGTGGAGGACGGCCTCCAGCCGGTCGGGGGTCAGCGCGGGCAGCAGCCCGTTGTCGAGAACCCCGGCGGTGTGCACGACGGCGGTCAGCGGATGCTCCTTCGGCACGCCGGCCAGTACGGCGGCCAGCGCCTCCCGGTCGGCGGTGTCGCAGGCGGCGAACGTCACCCGCGCCCCGAGTTCCCGGAGTTCGGCGGCCAGCTCGACCGCGCCGGGCGCCTCCTCCCCGCGCCTGGACAGCAACAGCATCCGGGTGGCGCGCTGTTCGGCGACGAGGTGACGGGCGAACGCGGCACCGAGCGTGCCGGTCCCCCCGGTGATGAGAACCGTGCCGTCCGGGTTCCAGCGGACGGGTGCGGCGGGGCCGGCCGGGCGGGCCAGGCGGGGGACGAGGACGCGGCTCGCGCGGATCGCGGTCTGGGGTTCGCCGGTGGCGAGGACGCGGGGCAGGAGTGCGGTGACGTCCGTGCCGTCCTCGGCGTCGATGAGGAGGAACCGGCCGGGGGACTCGGACTGGGCGGACCGGATGAGACCCCAGACGGCGGCGCCGGGCAGGTCGGTGACGTCCTCGCCGTCGGCGGTGGCGACCGCCCCGGTGGTGACGATCACGAGGGGGGTGTCTTCCAGGCGCTCGTCCGCGAGCCACTCCTGGGCGAGTTCCAGCATCCGCTGTGTGGCGGTGTGCACCGTGGGCTGCGACCAGGGCAGCAGGACGGCGTCGACCGGGGTGCCCGAGGCGAGAGCCCCGGCGACGGACGACACGTCCGGTAACGGCTCCTCACCCAGTACCGCTACGGCCGACGGTGCTTCGGTCCCCAGGGACGCGGAGGGCTCCCAGACGACCTGGAAGAGGTCGTCGCGGGGGGCCGCGTCCGTGACTGCCTCCAGCCAGTAGCGCTCGTGTTGGAAGGCGTAGGTGGGGAGGGGGGGGTGGGGTGTTGGGGTGTGGTTGAGGTGGGTGGTCCAGTTGATGGGGGTGTTGTGGGTGTGGAGGGTGGCGAGGGCGGTGAGGAGGGCGCGGGGTT
>NZ_JBSGTX010000128.1:0-10402 GCF_053607625.1 Streptomyces sp. NPDC055103 | reverse complement strand
CCGCGAACTTCACGGCAAGTTGATCACGAGTCTCGTCCGGGATGCGCATACGACACCAACGAGCCCCAGCTCTGAAAGCAACACCTTGATGATCGGCAGGCCCTAAGGGCTGTCCCGTAACTGGACGGCGCCCCGTTGCCGATCCCCGGATCGGATCGTGTCAGTGGCTGGTGACAGGATCGAGGGGTGCTGATCAAGGGATACGATGTCGGCCCGTTGGTGCCGGGCGAGTCGCTGCTGGTCCACCCGGGCTTCTGGTCGAACTACCTCCTGGCGATGTGCAGCGACGGGGGGTGTGCCGAGCGCCCGGTTCCGGAGTGGTTCGGTGAGGACGGCGCCGATGTCGATGCCCTGTCCGAGGTCCTCTTCGATCCTGATCGCTGGCCGGTATTCAGGGTGCCAGTAGATGACGGCCCTGGAGCCGTGGTGATCTACCGCAATCTGGATGGCGACTACGGCACCGACTATCTCATCACCAATCCAGGAAGAAGCTACGCCGAGCAGATCGCCAGCTGGGACGGAGACTTCTCGGGCGCTGGGCTGACTTGGTCCGAACTGACCCAGATCGCTGACAATCCGTCGCTTGCGGACGAAGGCGTCCAGGACACAGCCACCCGCCTCCTGCTACTGCTGCCCCTCCTCACCGACCCGGACGTGCAGGAAACAGCATCAGCAAGGCTTATCGCCGCCCTGACCGCAACTGGCACGCCGCAAGACACTGCCTCCATCGCGGCGGAACACCTTCTGGCCCACCTCACAAGGAGATCCCGCCACGACCCCACGTGGACGTCTCCGCTGAGCGGCAGCTGAGAGGCGAGCCGAGCCGCCGATCACCCATGAAACGATCTTGATATGGCTGGTGTGACCACGGCGTCGGAATCTTCCTGGATAGCCCCGTTCTCCGGGCTGAGCCCTCGCGCCTTCGGGAAGCTGGTGACGGTTCTGCGTCGCCAGGGTGCGGACGAGGTCCGCAAGGGCCGGCCGTGGAGCCTGCCGCTGGAGGACCGGGCACTGCTGGTCGCGACCTACTGGCGCACGAACCTCACCATGCGGCAGCTCGCGCCGCTGTTCGGGGTGTCGAAGTCGGCGGCGGACCGGATCATCGACCACCTCGCTCCGATGCTCGCGCTCCAGCCCCGCAAGCGGTTCGCCAAGGACACCGTGCTCATCGTCGACGGCACCTTGGTCCCCACCCGGGACCACACGATCGCCGAGCGGTCGAAGAACTACCGGTACTCCACCAACCACCAGGTCGTCATCGACGCCGACACCCGCAGGGTCGTCGTGGTCGGCCGACCGCTCGCCGGAAACCGCAACGACTGCAAGGCATGGGAGGAGTCCGGCGCCAAGGCCGCAGTCGGCAAGACCCTCATGATCGCTGACGGCGGCTACCCGGGCACCGGACTCGTCATCCCTCACCGCCGGCAGCGCGGCCAGGCCGAATTGCCGGCCTGGAAAGAGGAGCACAACAAGTCCCACAAGCAGGTCCGGGCCCGCGTCGAGCACGTCTTCGCCCGGATGAAGACCTGGAAGATCCTCCGCGACTGCCGCCTCAGAGGTGACGGCGTCCACCACGCCATGCTCGGCATCGCCCGCATGCACAACCTCGCCCTCGCCGGATAGACCAGCTGGCCACACCGCAGCCGACCATGCCTGAAACAACCCGGAGATCATTTACGGGACAGCCTTTAGGGTGAGGGCATGATCCCTGATTTCGTCTCAGACCTACGGAAAGCGGTCGGCTCCGACTGCCTGCTCTGGCTGCCGGGGGTGGTCGCGGTCGTCCGTGACGAACACCGCCGGGTGCTCCTGCAACGCCGGTCCGCTGGAGGGCTGTGGACGCCGCTGAGCGGGATCGTGGAGCCTGGTGAGCACCCAGCCGTTGCGGTGGCGCGGGAAGCGGAGGAGGAGACCGGGGTCCGGGTGGTGGTCGAGCGACTGGCGGCGGTGACGCACTCTCCGCCGGTACGGCACGGCAACGGTGACCGCGCGCAGTACTTCGAAGTCGTGTTCGCCTGCCGTCCGGCGGACCCGGGCCAGGAGCCTCGGGTCTGCGACGACGAGTCGGCGGAGGTCGGATGGTTCCCGCTGGACGCTCTGCCGCCGATGAGCGAGCGGATGCGGGAGCTCATCGCGCTGGTCGAGAAGGACGAGCGCGAGGCGTGGTTCGCGCCGGCACCGTGACCGCGCAGCGAATCAGCCCTCGACGCCGTGGCGGGGCCGGCCCTCAGGCGAGCACGGCCCCCGTGCGGACAGCGAACTCCCGCAGGCCCTGCACACTGGTCGGGCCGTAAAGCAGGCTCGACGTCAGCGCCCGCAGCGCAGGTCGGCGTACTTCTTGAGCCGCCTCCTGCTCGACGCGGCGCAGTGCAGCAAATGCCTGCTCGCCGTTGCCGAGGGCGTGCCACATGCGGGCGGTGTCGGTCCAGGCGCGAGCACGCCGTTCGGCGTTCGGCATGAGGCTGACGTTCAGGCCCCGCGCGACTTTCACGCCCTCGTCCGGGGTGCCGAGGGTGGTGTGGACGCCGATGCGGTAGACGGCAACCTGGGTCTTGGTGGCCTCGACGGTGAAGAGCCCGCCGGGGGACTGTGGGCGGCGCTCTACGGTTTCGTCGGCCTCATCGAGCAGAGCGAGCGCCGTTGTGCGGTCGCCTCCGGCTGCTGCCGAGTACGCCGCCGTGAGCAGCAGGGTCGTTCGTACAGCTCCGGTGCGCTGTTCGGCAGGGTCGAGCTGGGCAGCCTCATGGGTGAGGAGGCGGACGGCGGAGGAGCAGCGGCCCGAGCGGCGCATTGTGATGGCCAGCACGCGGGACGCTTCTCCGATGGGGATGGGCAGACCGCTGGCCCGTGCGGCGGCCAGTGCGCGATCGGCCGCTACCCATGCGGCGTCTGAGTGTTCTTTCGAGGCGAGTTCGGCGGCGAGGACGTAGGCGCGGGCGAGGATGGCGGATGCCTGTTGGCGGGGCCTGCCGGCGGCGGCGTCCCTCGTCGCTTCGGCGGCGGAGAGCAGGCCGGGCAGGGCACTGCCGAGTTCGCTGTAGCTGGCGGCGGTGAACGCCTCGCGCGCGGCTGCCGTCCTGGACGCCAGCGCCTGGAGCGGCGCGGGCTCGGCGCTCGGGAGGTGGAACAGCATGTCGTCCAGGCCCAGTTGCACGGACTGGGCTGCCGCCGTGCCCGTGCCGACGACGGCGGTCGATGCCCCGGCCGCGACCGCCCCCAGCAGTGTCCTACGACGCATCGCGTCCTCCTCATCCGGCATCGGTACGCTCCCCACGGTAGCGATCACCGGGTCCACAGGGGCAGGGAACCCGCTGACCCGCTCCGGAGGGATGCGCAGCACCTGAGCCAGGCGCAGGCGGGTATCGAGGTCCACGCGCATCTTGTTGCGCTCGATTCGCGAGATCGCCGACGCCGAGTAGCCGACAGCCTGGCCGACCTCACCTTGCGTCAGGTCCAGGGCGCGGCGCGCGTCGCGGAAGATCTTGCCTAAGTCACACGTGCTCGGGCCCATGGGTACCTCCTACGCACCGACGGGACGCACGACACTACTGCCTGTCCCCGTACGGCAACAGGGCGTGCGGATGCACGCCGTGTGCCGGTCCCGCACACCGTGTGCGAGGGCCGCCGAAGTGACTCCCGAACCGGACCTCCAAGCACGACGGTTGCGGCAGCAGACGGACGGCACACGGGCCGGTCCGCTGCTCGACTCCTCTGCGGAGGCACCCTTGAACATCCTGATCACCGGCGGCGCCGGCTTCATCGGCTCGGCCCTCACCCAGGCGCTGCGCCTCGCCGGACACGCGGTCACCCCGCTGGACAACCTGTCGGTCAACTCCCGGCGGCCGAGCCCGAAGGGCCTGGTGGTCCGCGACGTCCGGTCGCTGACCGCCCGGGACCTGGACGGCATCGACACGGTCGTGCACACGGCCGCGCTCAAGTCCGTCCCAGCCTCCTTCGAGGTCGGCGGGTTCGAGCACAACGTCGCCGTCGACCGCCACATGATCCACACCTTCGTCAGCTCCACCGCACGACGGCTGCTGCTGGCCTCCTCGTGCGAGGTCTACGGCGAGCAGACCGGCCCCCTCGCCGAGAGCGCGCCGTACGCCCCCCGCTCCCCGTACGCGGCGGGCAAGGTCGCCACCGAGCAGATGGTCAACATCTACCGCCCCCGCCTGGACGGTGACCGCGAGATCGGCGTCGTCAGGTTCTTCAACACGTTCGGCCCCCTCGAAGGCGCCGACGCCGTCGTACCCGCCTTCCTCGCCGCCGTCACAGAGGACCGTCCGCTGACGATCGAGGGCGACGGCCGGCAGGCCCGGGACCTGACCTACATCGACGACTCGGTCACCATGCTCACCCGCATCCTGGACGCCCCCGCGCTACTGCCCGTCGTCAACGTCGGCTCCGGCCGCGCGGTTTCCATTCTCGACCTCGCCCACGCGGTTATCCGCGTCGCCGGCCGCGGCACCATCACCCACGCCGCCGCCCGCGTCAACGAGATCGGCTCGTTCACCGCCGACCTGGCCCTGTTCCACCGCGTCTACGGGGCGGTCGACCGCGTGCCGCTGGACGAGGCCCTGGCCCTGAGCGTCCGGAACCACGCGCGTCCCCTGACGGCGGCCTGACACAGCAGCTGAACGTCCAGTCCTCATCCGTGCTGCTCGCGGTCCCGGCGTCCGTGCTGGCCGGGACCGCGAGTTGGCCTCCGTCGCGCACCACGCCACCCGGGGAAGGTAACCGTGAACGATCAGACCCAGACCCTTATGCCGCCCCCCACCGACACCCGCGCCATCCGCGTCACCGGCGGGCGCCGCCTGGAGGGCGCTGTCTCGGTCCAGGGCTCCAAGAACGTCGCGCTCCACCAGTACGCCGCTGCCCTGCTCGTGGACGAGCCGCTGACCTTGACCGGTATCCCGGGGATCTTGGACACCCATGTCTGTGCGGAGATCCTTACCCACACCGGCACCCCGGTCAGGATCACCGGCGACCGCTTCGAGGTCACACCGGCGTCCGGCTGGCACCCCGTCATCCCGGACGAGCTCGGCGGTCGCATCCGCACCACCGCCGTCATGGCCGCCGGGCTGCTTGCCCGAGCCGGACAGGTGTCCTTCCCTCTGCCGGGTGGCGACGCCTTCGCCCATCGCAGGATCGACCGGCACCTGGCCGTCATGGAGGCGGCCGGCGCCTCGCTGGACGTCACCGCCACCCGCATCGGAGCACGCCTGCCCGGTTCGGGGCTGGCGCCGTTCACCGCCGATGTGCTGACGCAGAAGTGGGGGCCGAGCCTGGGGGCCACGGTCACCGCAATGCTGCTGGCCGCCCGTGCGCCCGGCACCTCCATCATCCTCAACCCGAACAGGGAGCCCGAGGTGCTGGCGACGGCCGCGATGCTCCGCGACCGAGGGGTCGGCATCACGTGGGAAGGAACCACCGCCCTGCACGTCACCGGCACCGACCGCATCACCGGCGGAACCGTCGGTATCCCGCCGGACCGGCTGGAGGCTGTCACCCTCGCCCTGGCCGCCGTCATCACGGGCGGCACCGTGCGCCTCGCCAACGTTCCCGTCACCGTGTTCCCTGCCGTCCTGGTGGCTGTCCTCGCCGACGCCGGGGTCGAGCTGCTCCCGCACTCGGACGGCGGCACGCTCACGCGCTGCCCGGCGGGGCCCCGGCCCGTGCACACGGCCATCACCACCGCCACCTGTTCCGACGTGCAGCCCCAGCTGACCGCCTTCCTGACCCAGGCCCCCGGGGTCTCCCGTATCGAGGAGCGGATCTACACCGCACGTGACAGCCACGTCGGCCCACTGCGCGGCTTCGGTGCCGCCGTCGCCGCCGACGGCTCGACCGTCACCGTGCACGGTCCGTCGTCCCTCGCCGCGGCCCGGGTGGCCGGGGAGGACATCCGGGCCGTCGCCGCCCTGGTGATCGCGGCCCTCGTGGCCGACGGCACCTCGACCATCCAGGGCCTCTATCACCTGGACCGTGGCTACAGCGGTCTGCTGCCCAAGCTCCTAGAGCTCGGTGCCGATCTGGCGGTCACGTAGGACGACCTCCGTGGCACGTGCGGCTGGCCCTCTTGTGTTACGTGCCGAGCTGCGGTTCGGACAGGCGTCGAACAAGCAAACCAGTGTGATCACCCTCCAGGGTGAAGTCATGTGCCAGGCGCATCCTCCAGTCAGACCGTGCGGTCTGATTCCAAACGGAGCGTTCACCTGGGTGCCGAACAAGCAAACCAGTGTGATCACTCTTCAGGGTGAAGTCATGTGCCAAGCGCATCCTCCAGTCAGACCGCGCGGTCTGATTCCCTACGGAGCGTTCACCTCCGGCCAACACAAGTCCGCGTCGTCACGGCGCGGAGGGGGGAACCCATATGAGGGATGGAGTGAGAGGGACGAGACCGCCACCGAGGATCCGCGCGGGTATGGAGGCCTCGCGGGCTGAGGGACCTGACCGCCGCGCCCCTGTGATGGTGGTCCCGAGCGCTGGCCGGCAGCCGCCGTGTCCCTGATGCCCGTGTAGTGGCGCTGGGAATTACTGCCACCTCTCCGTCCAGCGTCCTGCGCCCCCGCTCGTTGAGCGGGGGCGTTCGCGTCGAGCGGGAGAGGAGTGGGAGAAAAGTGGGAGATGATCTTGAGGAGTGCGGTGCATCGGCCTGCATCCGGAGGCACTAGGCTGCATCCCCTGGTTTCCGGTGCGTCGCAGGTCAGAGGCCATGGAGGGCCCCTGACCTGCGACAACCGGCGGCCCCTCTTGGATCATGCAGATCTTCGAGGGCACGAACCAGATCCAGCGGCTCGTCATCAGCCGCGGCCTGTCGCAAACGGGGAACTATTGATCAGAAACTCATGGGGTTCTCGTCCAGGACGTAACGGACGTGTGGGCCGCCGAAGTAGCCGCGGACGATGTGCGGCTGGCGCTGGCGCTGGCGCTGGCGCTGGCGTCGGCGGAAGAAGCGGCGGGTCTCGGCGGCGAGTTCGGCCTGATTCCGGGCCCGGTGCTGTTTGGGCGGGCTGTGCTTGAGGTCGGCGTTGACCAGCTCGTCGGGGTTCAGCTCGGGCGAGTACGGCGGCAGGAAGTGCAGCTCGATGTCGTCGGAGTCGACATCGAGCTGCTGACCATCAGGCTTCGACTCCTGGTCGCCTCGGTCGACAAGGCCAGGGAGATCGGCATCGACTGGTGAGAGCACGATCCCGCGCTGTCCTCGCGCGCGGACGACCGGGAGGCGTACGAGAACGAGCGTCTGCGCGCCGAGGTCAAGGCTCTCCGCAGCCGCTCGGCATCCCGGTCAGTCCCGACGCCCCGGGTTTCCGGGTCCGTTCAGTCCCTCTCCAGCAGCGTGACGCCGAGTTCGCCGGCGGTGTAGTGGACCTCCCGGCGGTAGCGGTGGCCGGTCACAAGACCCGCGTCCCGCAGGACGGCGAGGTGCTGCGAGACCGCGCCCGGACTCCGCCCGGTCAGCCGGGCCAGTCCGGTCGTGGTGGACGGCGAGGTCGAGTGGGCGAGGAGCTGCGAGCGGCTCCGGCCCAGCAGGCGGTCCAACGCGTTCCCGGCGCGGTCGCGCCGCTCCCACAGGGTGCCGACCGCCCGCGACGGATAGATCAGGCACGGAGGCGCGGCGGCCTGCCCGGCGAGCAGGTGGCAACGCGCCGCGAACGCGCTCGGCGCCAGGGTGACCCCGCCTCCGTCGAGGACGAGCCGGCCCGCGGGCAGGTCCGCCGACACGAGGGTCCCGTCCGACCAGCGCACGGACGGGTGCAGTCGGGCGAACACCTCCCGCATGCCGTCCTCGGCCAGTCGCCGGGTCCGGTACGCGACATCGGCATCCAGTACGGACGGATCCGCGGCCAGTGCGGCCGCACGCCCACCCGCCACCAGGCGAGCACCGCCTTGGCAAGTTCCGGCAGCGCCCGCTCCGGGGCGTCGGCCAGCCGCTGCTCGAAGACGGAGAGCGGGGCCCGCCGGGCGGCCTCGTCCAGCCCGGCGCGTACCCGCTCGGCCGGCAGCGCGACGAGGGCGTCGAGCTCCTCCTCGATCTCGGCCAGGGGGCAGCGGGGGACGGTGTCAGGAAGCCGCGCACCGTGCCGTCCTCGGACGCGAAGCAGGTGAAGCTGCTGGTTCCGCTTCCGGGGGCGCCACCTGCGGTTCTATGGTGGGCGGCGCAGATCGCGCGGACCGTGCGATCCCCGCGAGTACGCGCCCGAGCCGACGGCCAACCCGGCGGCAGGGTCCCACCCGCACCACACGAACGAGGAGTTCCATGGACATCGCCGGCTCCGCCGCTCTCGTCACCGGCGCCGCTTCCGGCCTCGGCGCCGCCACGGCCACCGCGCTCGCCGCCCGGGGCGCCACCGTCTACGGCCTCGACCTGGACAAGGCCGTCGCGGCCGCCGGGCCGCTGCCCGAGGGCGTCCGGCTGCTCGCCGCCGACGTCACCGACGAGGAGCAGGTGCGCGAGGCCCTGGCCGCGATCGACGCCGACGGCGCCGAGCTCCGGCTCGCCGTGAACTGCGCGGGCATCGCCCCCTCCGCGCGCATCCTGGGCCGCAAGGGACCGCACGACCTCGACCTGTTCCGTACGGTCCTCAACGTCAACCTGCTCGGGACGTTCAACGTGATGCGGCTCGCCGCCGAGGCCATCGCCCGGCACGAGCCCGACGAGCACGGCCAGCGCGGGCTCGTCGTGAACACCGCCTCGATCGCCGCCTTCGAGGGTCAGGTCGGCCAGATCGCCTACGCCGCGTCCAAGGCGGGTGTCGCGGGTATGACCGTCACCGCGGCCCGTGACCTCGCGCAGTTCGGCATCCGGGTCGTCACCGTCGCCCCCGGCATCGTCGACACCCCGATGATGGCCGGATTCGGCGAGGACGTCCGGGCCGGTCTCGCGGCGAGCGTCACCTTCCCGCAGCGCCTCGCGCGCCCGGAGGAGTACGCCCGGCTGGTCACGATGATCGTCGAGCACGACTACCTCAACGGCGAGACGATCCGGATGGACGGCGCCCTGCGGATGGCCCCGCGCTGAGCCCGTCCTGACCCTCCGTACCCTCGATGCGGTACTCGGTGCCGGAATTGACCGGCACCAAGTGCCGCATCGGGTGTTTCTGGTGTTAGGTTCGGACCATGGGAACAGCCTCGACGAACTCTCCGAAGCCCGCGATGCGGGACTCCCTCATCGCCGCGGCCTTCCAGCTCTTCCTCGAGCGCGGCTACGAGCAGACCACCGTCGACGACATCGTCACGCTCGCGGGCGTCGGCCGCCGCTCCTTCTTCCGGTACTTCCCGTCGAAGGAGGACGTGGTCTTCCCCGACCACGAGCAGTGCCTCGCCGACATGACCCGCTTCCTCGCGGCGAGCGCCGACTCCGACGACCCGGTCGTCCGGGTCTGCGACGCCGCCCGGCTCGTCATGCGGATGTACGCCGAGAACCCCACCTTCTCCGTCCAGCGCTACCGGCTCACCCGCGAGGTGACCGGACTGCGGACGTACGAGCTGTCGGTCGTCTGGCGCTACGAGAAGACCCTCGGCGACTATCTGCGCACCCGCTGGGCCGACCGCCGGGACGGCACCCTGCGCGCCAACGTGGTCGCGGCCGCCGTGGTCGCCGCCCACAACCACGCCCTGCGGCACTGGCTGCGCTCGGGCGGCGAGGGCGACCCGCTGGCGGAGGTGGACCGGGCCCTGGAGTTCGTGCGGGCCACCTGGAGCACGGACGCGGTGACGGACGCGCCGGCCGAGGAGAACGAGGACGTCGTCGTGGTCATCACCAAGCGGTCCACCCCCATGTGGCGGGTGGTGCGCGAGGTGGAGTCGAGCCTCGGCGAGAGTTGAGGGGTGACCGACGGCGGACCGGGGGCCGACCGGGGTTCTCGGTATCTCGAATTGAGGGAACTCAGGTCTTTATTTGATGGCACTCAGTGCCATATCTTGGCTCCATGCACGGTCGAGCCGCCGAGTGCAAGGAGAACCCATCGTGTTCCACACCGGACTGAGGAGCGGGACCGCCGTCGCGGTCGCCGAGGAGTCGGGCGCCGACGCCGAGCTCTACTTCCAGCGCTGCCGCTGGTGCCACACCACGACCTTCCAGCGCCTGCTCTGTCCGACCTGCGGGTCGACCGAGCTCACCCCCGAACTCAGCGAGGGCGAGGGCGTGATCTCCGTACGGCGCGGGGTCGCCGCGGCCGACGCGGACCTCTGGCCGGTGTACATGTCGGAGGGCTTCACCGTCCGCTGCCGCGTCGACGGACCGCTGCACGCGGTGCGTCCCGGCGTCCGGGTCAAGGTCTCCTCGGGGGTCGGGGTGACCGGTCGCAGGCCGGTCGTCCGGCTCTGCGAGGAGGTCCCGCTCGACGGCTGGATCTGAGGGCGTACACGAAGAAGGGGCGGGTGGCACAGAGTGCCACCC
>NZ_JBSGTX010000127.1:0-10818 GCF_053607625.1 Streptomyces sp. NPDC055103 | reverse complement strand
GCGATGGCCTGGGCGGAGTCGTTCTTGACGGTGTCGGCGACGGCGAGCACCCCGGCGGGGCGGCCGTCGACAGCGGCGAGGACGGGCGTCTTGCCGGCGGCCGAAAGGTCCTCGGCTACGGGGTTGAGGGAGGCCGGGTCGATACCGGTGTCGCGGAGGAGGCGGGCGGTACCGACCAGGACGACGTGGCCGTCGACCGTGGCGCGGACGCCCTTGCCGGTGACGGATTCGAAGCCGGTCACGGCCAGAGGCGGAAGGCCGCGGTCACGGGCGCCGGAGACGATGGCCTGGGCGAGGGGGTGTTCGCTGTCGGCCTCTGCGGCAGCCACGAGGGCGAGCAGGTCGTTCTCGGCGAAGCCGTCGAGTGGCCGGACATCCGTTAGGACGGGCTTGCCCTGGGTGACCGTGCCGGTCTTGTCGAGGACGATCGTGTCGATCTTGTGGGCGGTTTCCAGGGCTTCGGCGGAGCGGATGAGGATGCCCGCCTGCGCGCCCTTGCCGGTGCCGACCATGATTGACAGCGGGGTCGCCAGGCCGAGGGCGCAGGGGCAGGCGATGATGAGGACGGCGACGGCGGAGACCAGGGCGAGGGTGAGTGCCGGGGAGGGGCCGAGGGTGTACCAGAGGGCGAAGGTACCGATCGCGATGGCGATGACGGCGGGGACGAAGTAGGCGGAGATCGCGTCGGCGAGGCGCTGGATGGGCGCCTTGGACGCCTGGGCCTGCCGCACCAGCCGGATGATCTGGGCGAGCATGGTGTCCGCGCCGACCTTGGCCGCGCGGACCCGCAGCGAGCCGGTGGTGTTGACGGTGGCGCCGATGACACCGTCGCCCGCGTGCTTCGTGACCGGCATCGGCTCGCCTGTCACCATCGACTCGTCCACGGCGGAGGAGCCGGAGAAGACTTCGGCGTCGACGGGGATCTTCTCCCCGGGGCGGATGACGATCTCGTCCCCGACGACCACCTCGTCCACCAGGATCTCGGTCTCGCCGCCGTCGCGCAGGACGCGTGCGGTGCGGGCCTGCAGGCCGATCAGTGCGCGGATCGCCTCGCCGGTGCCGGCCTTCGCCCGGGCCTCCAGGAGCCGCCCCAGCAGGATGAGGGTGAGGATGACGCCGACTGCTTCGAAGTACACCTCTCGTACGTCCTCGGGCAGCAGCCCGGGGGCGAGGGTGACGAGCAGGCTGAAGCCGTAGGCGGCACTCGTGCCCAGGGTGATCAGGGAATTCATGTCGGCGGCGCGGTGGCGCAGGGCCAGCCAGCCGGTGGAGTGGACCGGCCAGCCGGTGTAAAGCATCACGGGGGTGATCAGCGCGAGCTGAACCCAGTGGTTCAGCATCCAGGCGGGCACCCAGTCGGCGCCGAACAGCTCGTGCGCCATCACGGCGAACAACACCGGCGCGGTCAGCAACGCACCGACGACGACCCGACGGGTCAGGTCCTTGATCTCCGCTTGGCGCTCGGCGATGTCGGCCGCCTCCGCGTCCTCGGCCGACGTCTCCACCGTGCTCGGTGCCGCACTTTCGCCAGGCTCCGCGCCCGGTTCTTCGGGTGCTGCGCCGGTGGTGGGCTCGACGACGAGGGTGCCGTGGATCATGTTCATGCCGCACGCGAAGCCGAAGGTGCCGGCCCTGTCGGGGTTCAGGCGGACGGTGGTGCGGGTGTGGGCGGGCAGGCCGCCTCCGACTTTGAGGTCGGGGAAGACGACGCGGGAGGTGCATTCGCCGGCCTCCTGCCGGTCGAAGACCATCTCGACCGGTGTGCCCTGGCGGACCTTGATCAGGTTCGGGCTGTAGCCGCCCCGGACAGTGACGTCGATCCGCTGCACCCCGCCCTCCAGCCGGGCCGTGCCCGCCTTGCGCGGGCCGAAGAAGTACCAGCCGAGCACCGCGATCAGCCCGGCTGCGACCACGACGATGATCACGTCTACGACAGTCACGGCCACTCGCCTCCTTGCGCACCTGCACTCACCAGCCTCCCGCGCAGCATCCGCCCGGGCCACCCCTGCCAGGCAGGGCCTGACCGGCCCACGGCAGGGACCGTCCGGCCCCTCTCCCCATCCGCCGTCTGGGGGGACGATGAGAAGTGAGGAAGGAGGCCCGTGATGAAGCAGAACCAGTGGGGCCTGTACGCCATCGCCGTGGCCATCGCGGTCGTCGGCGCCCTCGCTCTCGGTGTCCCCGTCGGCACCCTGGCGATCCTGGGCATCGCGCTCGCGTGCCCGCTGATGATGTTCTTCATGATGCGCGGCATGCACGACCAAGGCGGTCACGACCACGAGTCGCACCGCCACGATGACGACCACAGCGGATCCGGCCGCGTCTGACCCGCGACCCGGGATCAGGGCCGGGGTGAGTTCCGTGATCGCCGTGATCGCAACCGTTGCCGCGGGGCTGATGATCGCGGGCATCGTGTACGACACCGCCCGCATGATCGGCCCCGACGAGTCTCGCTGCCCGCCGCTCGCCCGCCTGTGGGGCCGCCGTGCCGCCCTTGAGGCCGCCGAAAGCCGTCTGGTCGCTGTGCGCCTGCGCGGCCGGATCGATACGGCCGCCTACCAGCGGCGTATGGCGGCCATCGCCCACGGACACCGGTATGCGGCCTCCCCGCCCCGGACGCACGTCGGAGGCGGTCATGGCTGACGCCGCGTACGGCCTGTGGCCACTGGTCGTGCTCAACACCCTGCTGTTCATCGTCTTCGCCGCGAGCTTCTTCCACCCGAAGACGAAACGCGACTGGCGGGCGATGGGCGCCTACAGCGCGTTCATGGTCGCCCTGTTCACCGAGATGTACGGCGCCCCTCTGACGATCTACCTGCTGGGCAGCTGGCTCGGCAGCACCTTCCCCCTCCTGAAGGACACCCACGCCGGCGGACACCTGTGGAACGACGTGACGGGCTGGTCCGGCGACCCGCACCTCAGCCCGTTCCACCTGGCCAGCTACGTCGCCATCGCCGCCGGATTCTGGCTCCTGGCCGCCGCCTGGAGGCGCCTGCATGAAGCCGCCCAGCACGACCGGCTGGCCACCACGGGCCCCTACGCATGGGTGCGTCACCCGCAGTACGACGGCTTCCTCCTCGTCATGACCGGCTTCCTGCTCCAGTGGCCGACCATCCCCACCTTGATCATGTTCCCGGTGCTGGTGTACGTCTACGTCCGCCTCGCCCGCGGCGAGGAGCGCGAGGTCGCCGCTCGCTTCGGCGACGAGTGGAACGTCTACGTGGCCCGGACACCCGCGTTCTGGCCTCGCCTGCGGCATCACACACCACCCGTGCCGCCCTCGCCGCGGCGTGCTTCCGATCCGCGCGGGCGTACCGCCCGGAGGTGAGCAGTGGTGGCGGTGCTGACCTGGGTCCTGCTGGCTGCCGCCGTGGCGGCAGTCGCCGCGTGCGCCGGCTATCGGCGGCGGCGGCGTGATGCCGTGCCTGGGCTCGCCCTCGTCCTGTCGCTCGCGGGCCTGTTCCCGCTTCCTGCGCTCCTCGCGTACGACGCCTCCGCTGCCGCCTGGGGTGTGTGGGGTGCCATCGTCATCGCCGCCGCGCTGGTCTGGGCCGTCGCCGACACGCTGCGCGACACGCCTGCCGCGCGGGGCCGCCGTTCACGGGGCCGGCCGTGAGCGGCCGCCTGCCCGACGGGGTCGTGCTCACCGCTGCGGGGATCGTGAAGTCGTATCGGCGCGGGGTGTGGCCGGTACGCCGAGCTGTCTTGGTGTTGCGCGGAGTCGACGTGGAGCTGGCGGAGGGGGAGGTGGTCGGGCTGGTGGGGGAGAACGGCTCGGGCAAGAGCACCCTGATGCGGATTCTCGTCGGAGAGCTGGCCCCCGATGCCGGCACGATCGCCCGGGGCGGGCGGATCGGGTACTGCCCGCAGGAGCCCGTCGTCTACGAACGGCTCACCTGCGACGAACACTTCGAGTTGTTCGGCCGCGCGTACGGTCTGCCCGGCCATGCCGAACAGACCACCCGTGCCGAGATCTACGAGCGGCTCGGCTTCGGCCGGTACGCCGCCACCCGCGCGGACCGGCTGTCGGGCGGGACCCTGGCCAAGCTCAACCTGGGCCTGGCCCTCCTGGCGGACCCCGAGGTGCTGCTCCTGGACGAGCCGTACGCCGGGTTCGACTTCGACACCTATCTGAAGTTCTGGGACCTGGTCGCCGAGCGCCGCCGGGCGGGCCGCTCGGTGCTGATCGTGAGCCACTTCGTCACCGACGCCGAACGCTTCGACCGCATCGTCCACCTCCGCGACGGCAAGGCGGTGGAAGGATGACCACTTCCCTGCTTGTGCGGCGTTTCCTCGCTGATGCCGCCCGTACCCCGGTGAACCTGCTCGTGCTCGTCCTCGTGCCGATCGTGTTCGTCGTCGTGGCCTCCCGTCCCCTCGCCGATTCGGCCGAACTGCTGGGCGGCCCCGGCGGGCCGGCCGTGCAGACCGCGACCGCCGGATGGGCTGCCGGGTTCATCGCCGCCATCGCGATGTACTTCCAGCTACGTGGCGCCCGCGCCGCCGACCGACGCCTCGTCCTCGCCGGACTCGCGCCCCACCGGCTCGTGACAGCCCGCATGGCGACCGGGCTGGCTTTGGGGCTGCTCGCCGCGGCGGCGGCCCTGGCGGCCCTCGCCGTACGGACCGGATGGGGCCAGCAGCCGGGGCGGGTCGTGGCCGGCACCGTGATGTACGCGGTGATCTACCTCGGCATCGGCGCCGTCATCGGCGCCCTGGTGAAGAACCCGGTCAACGGCATCGTGCTCGTGCTGTTCGTGTGGATCGTGGACGTGTTCTTCGGTCCGGTGCTCGGCGCCGCCGACCGGCCCCTCACCCGGATCCTGCCCACCCACTACGTGACCCTGTGGATGGTCGACCTGCGCTCCGGGCACAGCGGACGGCTGGGCGACCTCGGATGGGCCCTCGCCTGGACCGCGGCCGCACTGGCCGTCGCCTGGACGGTCATCACCGCCACCAGCCGGCCCCGCTCCGCCCGCCGCACGGCCCGGCCCGGCTCGCTGCGGGCGCAGACGTCCGCCGGGGTGCGGGCGGGACTGAGGGAGGCCGCCCGCAACCGGGTCCTGTGGGTGCTGCTCATCGCCGTGCCAGTCGCGTTCGTCCTCCTCGCGGTGGCCACGACACCGAAGGAGTTCACCACGCTGAGGGCCCCCGAGAACGGCATGGACCGCGCAGTGCGGGCGTGGCTGCCCGACATCCACGGCGGCACCATGGCCCCCATCGCCATCGGCTCACTCGCCGCCCTGACCGGTCTGTTCACCGTCCTCGACGCCCGCGCCGCCGACCGGCGCCTGGCGCTGGCCGGCCTGCGCCCCGCCGCGCTGCTTGCCTCCCGCCTCACCATCGTCGTCCTCGGCGCACTCGCGGCCACCGCGGCCTCCCTCGCCGTCACCGCCACCGTCTTCGACGCCAGCAACTGGCCCCGCTACACCGCCGCCAGCATCCTCATCGCCCTCACCTACGCGCTGATCGGCGTCCTGCTCGGCCCCCTCTTCGGACGCCTCGGCGGCATCCTCATCGCCTTCCTGATCCCCTTCATCGACCTCGGCATCGAACAGAGCCCCATGCTCCGCCCCACCCCGCCCGGCTGGGCCCACGCGCTCCCCGGATACGGCGCCGTCCGCGTCCTGACCGACGCAGCCCTCACCCCCGGCTTTGACACCACCGGCGCCTTGCTCCTCGCCCTCGGCTGGCTGGCCGGCCTCACCCTGGCCGCCGCCGCCCTGTTCCATCACACCGGTCGCACCGCTGGAGGCACGCCATGAACGCCACCCGCACCGCCCGCAGCCGTCTTGCCGCCACCGCGGCCGCGGCAGCCGTCACTGCCGGTCTCGTCCTCGCCGGCTGCGACAGCGACGGCACCAGTACCCCGGCCAGTACCCCGCCCGCCACCTCCACCCAGGCACCCGCCACGGCCCAGGACGGCGCCCACAATCAGGCCGACGTCACCTTCGCCCAGCAGATGATCCCGCACCACCGCCAGGCCATCGCCATGTCCCAGATGGCCAAGACCCACGCCGCGACGCGCGATGTGAAGGCCCTCGCCGACCAGATCGAAAAGGCGCAGGAACCCGAGATCCGGACCATGACCGGATGGCTCACGGCATGGGGCGAGGAAGTCCCCCAGGGCATGTACGGCATGCACGACGACGTGGGCCAGATGAACGGTATGCCCGGGATGATGAGTGGCCGGCAAATGATGGACCTCGACCACGCCTCCGGCCGCACCTTCGACACCATGTTCCTGACCATGATGATCGAACACCACGAAGGCGCCATCACCATGGCCAAGACCGAAAAGCAGAACGGCTCCTACACCCCCACCAAGAACCTTGCCGACCAGATCATCGAAACCCAGATCGCCGAGATCGCCCACATGCGCGAGATGCTCCACGGCAGTTGACAGACAGGACGGTGAACCGTTCCGGGTTCGGTAGGGACTCGATCATTTGAGAGGATCGAGTCATGGCACGTCCTTCCCCGTACCCGCTTGAGCTGCGCCGTCGTGCGGTGCGGATGGTCGCCGAGGTGCGGCCGGAGTACGACACCGAGTGGGCCGCGATGAAAGCGGTCGCCGTGAAGCTCGGTATCGGCACGACCGAGACGCTGCGCAAGTGGGTCCGTCAGGACGAGATCGATACCGGAACCCGGCCTGGGACGACGACGGAGGAGTCCGCGCAGATCAAGGCGATGAAGAAGGAGATCGCCGAGCTGGAGCGGGCGAATGAGATCTTGAAGGCGGCGGCGAGTTTCTTCGCGGCCGAGCTCGACCGGCCACACACACGCTCGTAGCGTTCATCGACGAGCACCGGGACCGCTTCGGCGGAGTCGAGCCGATCTGCCGTGTTCTGACCGACCACGACTGCAAGATCGCCCCGGCCGCCTACTACGCCCACCACAAACGGCTGACGGCGCCCTCGTCCCGCACCGTCCGCGACGCCGAACTGAAGATCCTGATCCAGGAGGCATACGACGCCGACTACCGTGTTCACGGCGCGAGGAAGATCTGGCGGCACCTGAACCGCCAGGGCCAGACCGTGGCCCGCTGCACCGTCGAACGCCTCATGCGCGAGCTCGGCATCACCGGCGCCGTCCGCGGCAAGAAGGTGATCACCACGATCTCCGATCCCACTGCCCCAAGGGCCCCAGACCTGGCCGACGGACCGAGCCCGGGGCACGACGACTGACTGTCGGGCCGTGTCCCGGGGTATGCCCCACCCGCAGCGGCCGGACTGCCGCGCCTACCTGGAGACCTTGCCACCCGAGGAACGCCTCCCGCGGCCGGTTGCGCCGAGGAAGCCGTACGAGTGACCACGCCGGCCGCCTGTGACAATGGCGACTGCGCCTGCAACCAGGTTCACATGGCGTTCTGCCCGGCGTGCGACTTCGTGTGCGACATGGAGTCCGGTGGTGCCAGTACCTGTCCCCACGGCTGCTGTCCGACGTAGCGCGGACGGAGCCCCGGTCCTGGGCGGTCACGGCTCGGACACGGCAGCGAGGCGAGTTTGTGCCTTGCTTACGCCCGTTCGGGGCGCCAGTGCTCGTCATCAGCACCTTCGTCGGAAGCGAACGAGGACGATCACGGCAAGGCAGGAGCAGCCCGCGAGCGACGCGGCCCCCGGGCTCCTGATCGCGGTCGAGCACCTGGCCCGCGGGCAGGGCCGGTTCGACAGCCAGGAGTCAGACCCGACCGGCACGTTCGCCGGCGACGACGGAGGGAGCCGCGGCGGCCTGAACCACCCCGAGGCGCAGGCCGCCGCTTCCCGAACCTGGCCCGCCGCACCAAGGGGCGGGCCAGGCCCGTCGCACGACCCGTCGGACACGTGCCCCCAGCACCAGCTCGTTGACGCCATCGAGTCCGTGCTCGGCTGGGGCGGCCATCCTTCGCAAGCCATTCCCCGCCGAGCAGGGGGTGGTTCGCGTCGGCTGTACTTCAGCCGACGACAGACCCGGCCCCATGGAGAATGTTCAGGAACGAAGCCGTCGAACCCATCGCTGTCGGGAAGTTGGGCTAGCCTCTCTCCTCGTGGACCAGTTGACCGCCGAAGACCCGCCCCACATAGGCCCCTACCGCCTCATCGCCCGCTTAGGCGCCGGCGGCATGGGCCGGGTCTACCTCGCCCGCTCCGAAGGCGGGCGCACTGTCGCGGTCAAGGTCGTGCAGACCGAGTTCGCCCAGCACGCCGAATTCCGCTCGCGGTTCGCGCGCGAGGTCACCGCGGCGAAGCGGGTCGGTGGGGCCTGGACCGCGGCCGTGCTCGACGCGGACACGGACGCGGAGACGCCCTGGGTCGCGACTCAGTACATTCCCGGGCCCGATCTGCACGCCGTCGTGGCCGAGCAGCACGGGCCGTTGCCCGAACAGTCGGTGCGGGTCCTGGCCAACCGGCTCGCGCTCGCCCTGCAGGCCATCCACGAGACGGGCCTCGTCCACCGCGACCTCAAGCCGTCCAATGTCCTGGTCACTGTGGACGGGCCCCGGGTCATCGACTTCGGTATCGCCCGGGCGCTGGACAGCATCAGCGGAGACAGCCTGCAGACCCGCACGGGCATGGTGATCGGATCGCCTGGCTTCATGTCGCCCGAGCAGGTACGTGGGCTCCACGTCACCGCCGCCTCCGATGTGTTCTGCCTGGGTTCGGTCCTCGCCTACGCCGCCACGGGGCGCCAGCCCTTCGGGGCGACCGGCAATGGGCTGCACGCCCAGTTGTTCCGGGTCGCCGAGGAGGAGCCCGACCTGGACGGGCTGCCGGAGGCGCTCCTCGGACTCGTACGGGCGTGCCTGCAGAAAGACCCGGCACAACGCCCCACGCCGGAGCAGGTCGCCGCCCGCACCGCCACAGAAGGCGTCGACGAATGGCTGCCGGGCGCGTTGCTTGGCCAACTGGGGCGGCACGCAGCACAGTTGCTGGACTTCGATCCGCTGCGGCCGCACACGGCCCTCGTGCCGGGCCAGGCTCCCACTCCGCCGGCGCCTGCCCGGCCCGTGCCCACACCCCGGCCCGCGTACGCGCCTGCCGCACCCCAGCCTGTGCAAGCGCCCCCCGAGCGTCAGCCCGTGCCAGCGCCTGCCGCGTCCCCGTCGGACGCGCTCGCGCACGCGCCCACGGTGGGGCCGGGATATGACGAAACGGCACGCTCCCACGTTCCGGCGCAGACCCAGGAACCGCGGCGTCGCCCGGCCGTCGTGGCAGGGACGGCAGCCGTCGCGGTGCTCGTCACCGTCGGTGGCCTGCTCGCGCTCCGCCCGTGGCAGGGCGGGGCGGGGGAGTCACCGTCGCTGAGTGCTCCGAAAGCGTTGCAGGGGAGCTGGGAGGCGCGTCTCGACCCGAGGGACAAGGACGGCCTCCGCATCGAGGGGGTGCTCGCACGCCTCCTCATCGACGCGAAGGGCACCGCCGAGTACTCCCTCCTGAACGAGGAGCGGCTGTGCGTCTGGGAAAGCACCATCACCGACTCCAGAAGCGACGCGATCAAGCTCGGCTCGAGCCGGCTGAAGAGAGCAAGCCCCAAGTCCGAGGCGGAACATTGCGAGGACAACACCGATGACTACGGTTCCTCCGCCTCGGACGGTATAGGGGCGTTCGTAGCCGTATGGAACGGTGCGTTCGAGTGGGAAGACGACCCGGGCTTCTATGACCACCAAAACGACGGGCACACCTCCTACGGCCCCGACATGTTCGAGAAGGTGCCGCCCGCCAAGGGCGCGCTGCCGGAGAACTTCCGGGGTTCGTGGGGCGGCCGGGGAGAGGACGGCACCTACCGCTTCGAAGTCACGATGGGCGAGGGGGCGGCGAAACGCGACATTCGTCTCGTATCCATCAGCGTGATGGGGGAGAGGTGCATGTACAAGGCGGAGGTGTTCTCCCGGGAGTCGACCCGGCTCCGCACCGCGCCCGCGGAGCTCGCCGACAGCAAGCAGCCATCGGGCTGCGCCAAGAGCACCCCCTCCTTGACGTTCTGGGAGAGCGAGGATAAGGGAAAGCGGAAGCTGTCGTCCGGGCCCCTCCGTGGCGCCGACACACCCCTCTTCGAAGCCGGGCACTGGGTGGGAGAGCTGACCGCCGCGGGCACCTGACGAGCTCGTGCACGGTTAGCGGTGAGACGTCGAGGTTCCCTGCGAGGCATGGTGTTCACGTCTGCCGTGTGGGCATCAGGTCTGCCGACTGCTGGCGGGAGGGCAGGCTCGCGACGGTTTGGACCATGTCCCAGTGCGACATCCTCGACGACGGCTCATGGGCATGGCCTCCCCCGGACCGCACCGACCGTCCCTGGCCGACGCTCAGTGGCGAGTCTGCACCCCGGCGTTGCAACCCCGTTTCATCCGAGGTCAGTTCGGCAGGTCATGGCGTCCCGGATCTGCCACAGGGCGGTGCGCAAGTCGTCGGTGTGGGCGTAGGCGGCGGCCAGTACGGGAATCGATGGTGTCTTCTTAGGCCGGAGGGGTCGGCCCTCGAACTTTCCAGCGTCCGTAGATCCAGCCCGCAGAGCGGTCGCGGGCTCGGACTGCCAGGTAGGCGTGTGTGGTCGTGTGCCGTCATGGCGTGGCTGCGCGACGCCGACCGGGAGACGGCCGGCGCACCGGTGTCGACTGGCCCCGTCACTGTCGGGGCGACGACGGAGGAAGGCATCGGCGAAATGACCGGTCACGGTGGGCCTGCCAGGCCCCTGGCGACACTTCGGCCGGCTCGGGTCTCTGCGGAGCGGGACCCTAAGGGCCTGACGATCATCAAGGTGTTGCTTTCAGAGCTGGGGCTCGTTGGTGTCGTATGCGCATCCCGGACGAGACTCGTGATCAACTTGCCGTGAAGTTCGCGG
>NZ_JBSGTX010000126.1:0-11373 GCF_053607625.1 Streptomyces sp. NPDC055103 | reverse complement strand
TTCGGGGTAGTTCTTCCGCTTTGCCACCTTGGATCACTTCCCCTGGATGACGAAACATCCAGCGTCCAGGTGTCGGAATTTCGGGGGTCACTCCAATGCATTCCCCACCCCTAACTACACCCACCACAGAACGCTCACGTCTGGTGTGTGACTCACAGGTACGCAAAGTGAAGATCCAGTGGCTTCCGATCCCCTTGTGCGGCGACCCTGTCCTAGCCGGGGCATCCATCAGCGCACTTGCCTGTGACGTATGACGTGCGCGATGGGGCGAGATCAGGCAAATCCCGCCATCGCGCCAGAGCGAATCGGGCAGCACGCCCAATCCGGGGTGATGGGAATCACGGAATCTGCGAATTCCGTGCGAAGTGTTTGTCAAGTTCGACTGCGGTGAGTGGTGGCCGTCGATCGGGTGCTGGACGTGTCCGACCGGACCTGGCTGTCGACTGCGCCCGACCAGTGCCGGGGGCGCGCTTGATGGCTGTGCTCAGCCAGGGGCTGCTCGACGGATGTCCACTGCTACCGAGCACCGCGTGCTTCCAGGTCACATCCCCATCAGTGGGGGAGTCGGCAGGGACTTTTCAGGGACTTTCGGGTCTGCCCCAGGGACACTTCAGGGATTTTTCGCCGTGCAAGCAGAGAAGGCCCTGACAGCGCTGAAAGATGCAAACGCGCTGGTCAGGGCCTCGTCCGGGACTACGTCCTCAGCACTCGATGATGTTCACCGCGAGACCGCCCCGAGCGGTCTCCTTGTACTTGACGCTCATGTCCGCGCCCGTCTCCTTCATGGTCTTGATGACCTTGTCGAGAGAGACGAGGTGGCTGCCGTCGCCGCGCATCGCCATCTTCGCGGCCGTGACGGCCTTGACCGCCGCCATGCCGTTCCGCTCGATGCACGGGATCTGCACGAGGCCGCCGACCGGGTCGCAGGTCAGGCCCAGGTTGTGCTCCATGCCGATCTCGGCCGCGTTCTCCACCTGCTCGGGGGAGCCGCCGAGGACCTCGGCGAGCGCGCCGGCCGCCATGGAGCAGGCCGAGCCGACCTCGCCCTGACAGCCGACCTCGGCGCCGGAGATCGAGGCGTTCTCCTTGAAGAGCATGCCGATCGCGCCGGCCGCGAGCATGAAGCGGACGATGCCGTCTTCCCTTTCCTCCGGGGAGGCACCGCCGGTCACGAAGTTCACGTAGTAGTGCAGGACCGCGGGGATGATGCCGGCCGCGCCGTTCGTCGGAGCGGTGACCACCCGGCCGCCCGCCGCGTTCTCCTCGTTCACGGCCATCGCGTAGAGGGTGATCCACTCCATCGCGAGCGCCGCCGGGTCGCCCTCGGAGCGCAGCTTGCGGGCCGTGTTCGCGGCGCGGCGGCGCACCTTCAGGCCGCCGGGCAGGATGCCCTCGCGGGACATGCCGCGCGAGACGCAGGCCTGCATGACCCGCCAGATCTCCAGGAGACCCGCGCGGATCTCCTCCTCGGTGCGCCAGGCCTTCTCGTTCTCCAGCATCATCGAGGAGATGGAGAGGCCGGTCTCCTTGGCGAGCCGCAGCAGCTCGTCACCGGTGCGGAAGGGGTACTTCAGGACGGTGTCGTCCGGGACGATCGGGTTCTCGCCCGCGACCGCGTCCTCGTCGACGACGAAGCCGCCGCCGACGGAGTAGTACGTCTTCTCCAGGACCAGGGCGCCCTCGGCGTCGTACGCGAAGATCGTCATCCCGTTGGCGTGGTACGGGAGCGCCTTGCGGCGGTGCAGGATCAGGTCGGCGTCGAAGTCGAAGGGGATCTCGTGCGCGCCGAGGAGGTTGATCCGGCCGCTCGACTTGATGCGCTCGACCTCGTCGTCCGCCGTCTCGACGTTCACCGTGCGGGGCGAGCTGCCCTCCAGGCCGAGGAGCACCGCCTTGGGGGTGCCGTGGCCGTGGCCGGTCGCGCCCAGGGAGCCGTACAGCTCCGCCCGTATGGCCGCGGTGTGGGCGAGCAGGCCCTCGTTCTTGAGCCGGCGGGCGAACATCCGGGCCGCGCGCATGGGGCCCACCGTGTGGGAGCTCGACGGACCGATGCCGATCGAGAACAGGTCGAAGACCGAGATGGCCACGGAGGGACTCCTTGTGGGGGCTGGACGCCGTTGTCTGCCGGGGTGGTGCAGAACGAGCAGGAAGATCGAAACGGGACGCGACACGGGGTGGGGCACCGCGCTCACCTTTCAGTGTGCGCGATGCCCCAAACGTCCGTACGAACAAAAGGGTACGAAACTACTTCAGGCCGGGGTACAGCGGGTGCTTGTCGGCCAGCGCGGTCACCCGGGCCTTGAGGGCCTCGGCCTGCTCGCTGTCGAAGCCCGGCTTCAGGGTCTCCGCGATGATGTCGGCGACCTCGGTGAAGTCCTCGGTCCCGAAGCCGCGGGTCGCGAGCGCCGGCGTGCCGATGCGCAGACCCGAGGTGACCATCGGCGGACGCGGGTCGTTCGGAACGGCGTTCCGGTTGACCGTGATGCCGACCTCGTGGAGACGGTCCTCGGCCTGCTGGCCGTCGAGCTCGGAGTTCCGCAGGTCGACCAGGACCAGGTGCACGTCCGTGCCGCCGGACAGGACCGAGACACCGTGCGCGGTGACGTCGTCCTGGACCAGACGCTCGGCGAGGATGCGGGCGCCGTCCAGGGTGCGCTGCTGGCGCTCCTTGAAGTCCTCCGAGGCCGCGACCTTGAAGGAGACGGCCTTGGCCGCGATCACGTGCTCCAGCGGGCCGCCCTGGAAACCGGGGAAGACCGAGGAGTTCAGCTTCTTCGCGAACTCCTTCTTCGCGAGGATGATGCCGCCGCGCGGGCCGCCGAGCGTCTTGTGCGTGGTGGAGGTCACCACGTCCGCGTACGGGACCGGGTTCGGGTGCAGACCGGCCGCGACCAGACCCGCGAAGTGGGCCATGTCGACCCACAGGAACGCTTCGACCTCGTCGGCGATCCGGCGGAACTCCGCGAAGTCCAGCTGACGCGGGTAGGCGGACCAGCCCGCGATGATGACCTTCGGGCGGTGCTCCTTGGCGAGGCGCTCGACCTCGGCCATGTCGACCAGACCGGCCTCGTCCACGTGGTACGCGACCACGTTGAACTGCTTGCCGGAGAAGTTCAGGCGCATGCCGTGGGTGAGGTGGCCGCCGTGCGCCAGGTCCAGACCCAGGATCGTGTCGCCCGGCTGGGCGATCGCGAAGAGGGCGGCCTGGTTCGCGGAGGCGCCGGAGTGCGGCTGGACGTTGGCGTACTCGGCGCCGAACAGGTCCTTGACCCGGTCGATCGCGATCTGCTCGGCCACGTCGACGTGCTCGCAGCCGCCGTAGTAGCGGCGGCCCGGGTAGCCCTCGGCGTACTTGTTGGTGAGGACGGAGCCCTGGGCCTCCATGACCGCGACCGGAGCGAAGTTCTCCGAGGCGATCATCTCGAGGGTGGACTGCTGACGAAGGAGCTCGGCGTCGACGGCGGCGGCGACGTCGGGGTCCAGCTCGTGGAGGGGAGTGTTCAGAAGCGACATGAATCGATCCCTAGGGGTCTCGGGCCCGGTCTCAGCCGGCGGAGAACGCGGTGTACTCGTCGGCGGAGAGCAGCTCGTCCGGCTCGCCCGCGACACGTACCTTGAACAGCCAGCCACCCTCGAACGGAGCCGTGTTCACCAGGGACGGGTCGTTCACCACGTCCTCGTTGGCGGCGACGACCTCACCCGTGACGGGGGAGTACAGGTCGCTCACGGACTTCGTCGACTCCAGCTCACCGCAGGTCTCGCCCGCGGTGACGGTCGAGCCGACCTCGGGGAGCTGGGCGTAGACGACGTCACCGAGCGCGTTGGCCGCGAACTCCGTGATGCCGACCGTCGCGACGCCGTCCTCGGCGGCCGACAGCCACTCGTGCTCCTTGGTGTAGCGCAGCTGCTGGGGGTTGCTCATGACCTGATTCTCCTGGATCGGGGGAGTACTGATGGACGTGGGTCTCGCGGGCTGAGACCCGGGGTGGGACGACTGCGTCACTCGGGACGCTTGCCGCGCTACTTCTGGCGCTTGTAGAACGGCAGCGCCACGACCTCGTACGGCTCGTGGGTGCCACGGATGTCCACCCCTACACCCTCGGTGCCGGGCGTGGCGTGCGCCGCGTCGACGTACGCCATGGCAATCGGCTTTCCGAGGGTCGGCGACGGCGCGCCGGAGGTGACCTCGCCGATGACCTCGCCGCCGGCGACGACGGACATCCCGGCGCGCGGGACCCGGCGGCCCTCGGCGACCAGGCCGACGAGCTTGCGCGGCGGGGCGGTCTCGGCGCGCTCGGCGGCCTTCTCGAGCGCCTCGCGGCCGACGAAGCGACCGTCGTTGGTCGTCTTCTCGAACTTGACGACCCGGCCGAGACCGGCGTCGAAGGGGGTGAGGGCGGTGGTCAGCTCGTGGCCGTACAGCGGCATGCCCGCCTCAAGGCGGAGCGTGTCACGGCAGGACAGACCGCAGGGGATCAGGCCGACCGGGGCGCCCGCCTCGGTCAGCGCCTTCCAGACGCCCTCGGCGTGCTCGGGCTTCAGGAACAGCTCGAAGCCGTCCTCGCCGGTGTAGCCGGTACGGGCGATCAGCGCGGGCACGCCCGCGACCGTGCCGGGCAGACCGGCGTAGTACTTCAGCCCGTCCAGGTCGGCGTCGGTGAGCGACTTCAGGATGCCGGGGGACTCCGGGCCCTGGATCGCGATCAGGGCGTACGCGTCGCGGTCGTCGCGGACCTCGGCGTCGAAGCCGGCCGCGCGCTCGGTCAGCGCGTCCAGGACGACCTGCGCGTTGGAGGCGTTGGCGACGACCATGTACTCCTGCTCCTGGAGCCGGTACACGATCAGGTCGTCGAGGATGCCGCCGTCCTCCTGGCAGATCATCGTGTAGCGGGCGCGGCCCACGCCCACCGTGGAGATGTTGCCCACGAGGGCGTGGTCGAGGAGCTCGACGGCCTGCGGACCCGTGACCGTGATCTCACCCATGTGGGAGAGGTCGAAGAGGCCGGCCTTGGTGCGGACGGCGATGTGCTCGTCCCGCTCGCTGGCGTAACGCAGCGGCATGTCCCAGCCCGCGAAGTCGGTCATGGTCGCGCCCAGCGAACGATGCAGTGCGTCGAGGGCGGTCAGACGGGGGGCAGTGCTCATGGGGTGGCTCCCGGATCCCAAGGGCGGTTCGGTGACGAAACACATGACGGGCGAGGACGTCCTCCCCATCTGTCATGGAACCTGAGAGGTTCACCGAGAGCATCTCGTCACCGAGAGGTCGGCTTGCACCTTGGGTGGGGACACGGCAGGGTGTCCCGCTTTTCAGATCTGCCTCATCCACGCGGTACGGGGCCTGAGAGATTCAAGGGAGGGTCTTGCTCCTTCGGCGTCCGGACGCCTGGGGCGGTCCGGAACTCTCCCGCGCGGATTCGAGCGGCCGGTATGAGGTTGTATGGCGACTGAGCGCGCCTGGCGCGCACATCATTGCACGCGGGCTCCGCGTGGCACATCACTTGTATCTCATTACCGCTTCTTTACACTTTATGGGCAAGGGTCTCCCGAGGCCCGGCAGGGGGAGCAGCGATGAGGATCCAGCACACCGGCGCATACGCGCCGGGTACCGGCATACCGTCCCAGCGTGCCCGAGCCCGGACCAGGAGCAGAACGGGCCGCCGCGGCCGGATCCTGCGGGACCTGCGCGAGCGCGGCGGCCGGGGGCCCCGTGTCCTCACCTTCGCCGCCGGCGACCTCGTCGTCGTCTCCGGGCTGCCCGGCAGCGGCAAGTCCACCCTCATGAAGCGCGCCGCCGACGGCCGGGGCATCGACTCCCAGGACGCCCGCGAGCGCTGGGAAGCCCGCATGCCGCGCCTCCTGCCGTACGCGGTCTACCGCCCCCTGGTCCGGTTCGCGCACTACGCCGGGCTGCGCCGCGCCCTGCGCTCCGGCGCCAGCGTCATCGTGCACGACTGCGGCACCCAGTCCTGGGTGCGCGGCTGGCTCGCGCGCGAGGCGAGGCGCCGCGGCGGCGCCCTGCACCTGGTCCTGCTCGACGTCGCCCCGGACACCGCGCGCGACGGCCAGCGCGACCGGGGGCGTGGTGTCTCCGCGTACGCCTTCGCCCGGCACCGGCGGGCCGTCGGGCGGCTCCTGCGGACCGCCGAGTCCGGCAGCCTGCCGCCCGGCTGCGCCTCGGCGACCATCCTCGACCGGGACGCCGCGGACGCCCTGCGGAGGATCGGATTCCGCGACGTGACCTGAGAGCCGCCCTCTCGCTCGTACCCCCTGCTTTTGGCCACAGTGGTGCCAAGGCGGCGTTAGGGTGCTGCGGGGCGGTGCGGGAGGGCGCGCCCCCGCGAGATAGGGGAACAGGGACCGTGGACGTGACGTGGCCGGGCAACGAGCTCGAAGAGGTGCTGGACGCCTCGCTCGGCAACCCCTCCGCAGGGGGCCGACTGGTCGAGGTGCTGGGCCGCAGCCCCGTCTGGGTGCCCCTGCCCAACGGCGGCGGCCCCGACAGCACCGACCTGGATCTCGCCACCATGGAGATCGACGGCGCGGCCTTCGTCCCCGTCTTCAGCTCCGAGCAGCAGTTCCTCGCCTGTGTCGGTGCTCACATGTCCTACACGGTCGCCCCCGCCCGTGACTTCGCCCGCGGCCTGCCCCCGCAGCTCGGCATCGCCGTGAACCCCGGCGGCACGGTCGGCGTCCCGCTGCCCCCGCCCGCCGTCGCCGAACTCTGCCGCGTCGGCCGCACCCCGCTCGACGGCCCCGCCAGCGGCGGCCGCGTCCGGCTCTTCGAGCCCGACTGGCAGGACGACCCCGTCGACTTCCTCGCCGCCGCCTCCGCCGAGTTCGAGGCCACCGGAGTCGTCACCACCGCCCGCCGCGTCCTCGCGAGCGTCGAGGGCACCGAGCCAGCCCTCTTCGTCGGGGTCCAGCTCGCCGCCTGGGACGGCGTCGACCGCAACGCGCCCCTGGACGCCCTGGGCCGCGCCCTCGGCCGCGTCGAGGTCGCCTGGCCGGTCAACCTCATCCTGCTCGACATGGCGCAGGACCCGGTCGGCGACTGGATGCTGGAGCGGGTACGCCCCTTCTACCAGCGCGCCGCCGGGTGACCGGCACCCTGTTTAAGCTGAACTGAATCGGTAGCCGGACAGAGGACGTCCGGGCGGACGTGGTGAACGGAAGAGGGGCGGGACCCAGGGTGAGCGCGTCAGGCACCGCTGCGACCGGTCAGGTCGAGCACATGCTGCGCCAGGTGGCACCCGGACGCTACGACGCGTACGAGCGGCTGCTGCACGCCCTGGCCGACGGCGAGGTCTGGATGCTGCTCTGGCAGGGCTCGCCCGGCTCCCCCGACGCCCAGTACGGGAACATGGAGGTCGACGGCTTCGGCTACGCGCCCTGCGTCACCTCCGCCCAGGAGCTCGCCGCCTCCGGCTGGCACCGCGCCCACGAGCTCGTCACCGGCCGCGAGATGGCCCGCGCCCTCTACCCCGACCGCTGGGGGATCTGGCTCAATCCGCACGCTCCCGGCGGCGGTGTAGGCATCCCCTGGGCCGATCTGCGCCGCATCGCCACCGGCCTCGACCGGATGCCCGCGGGACCGCTGCGCGTCAGCGAACCCGCCCTGGAGATCCCGCAGTTCTACGCCCTGCTCACCCAGAACGCGCACCGCACCCCGGCCGTCCGGTCGCTGCGCCGCGGCTGGGTGCAGCCCGCGCTCGGCTCCCCGTACCTCGCCGTCGGACTCGACCTGTACGACACCTCCGCGGCCGCCGTCGACTCCGTCCGCGCGATGATGCGCCAGTCGATCTCCGCCGTGCCCGACGGGCTGCCCGTCTCGACGGTCGCGCTCTCCGACGCGTACGACCCGGTGGCCCTCTGGCTGGGGGCCCACGCGCGCCCCTTCTACGACCGCGAGGCGCACGCCGGACGCGGCTCCGCCGCCGTCCCGGGATACGGCTACCCGCCGCCGGCCCCGTCCGGATACTGAGACGCCACTCGTCCACGCTCGCACCCCAACGGCCTCCGGAGTTCTCTCCGGAGGCCGTCGTTCGCCCTGATACCGCATGCCGAACGCCTAGTTGGGCGACATGTCCGATTGCGGTGAAGAGGACCCGAGATGGTCCGCTCAGGTGATCGCGACGTCCGGATAACGGAAGTCGCAGCACCGCATCACGTTTGAGCAAACATTCCTCGTCAGGGCTGGCGGGTGATCGCAGACGCGTTGAAGACTCCCCGGAACACCGGGCGTTCGGAACCTTTCGAACCGAAGCCCAGCAGGTTGTTCCACCGAGCCGCTACCCGCGGCAGGGCAAGGGCCGGCTACCGGCGGCCGAGAGGGGTCCTCACCACGATGACGGCACCACTGCACGAGACGAGTGCGGGCGAGTCGACCGCCACCGTCGTCGGCGCGCCCGACGCTCCCGGCACTCCGGACAACTCCGGCACCTCCGGCGCCTCCGCCAAGGCGATCCAGGGCCGGTCGCCCTGGCAGATCGCCTGGACCCGCCTCAAGCGCGACAAGCTCGCCCTCGCCGGCGCCTTCGTCGTCCTCTTCCTGATCCTGGTCGCGATCCTCGCCCCGGTCATCGTCGGCCTCCTCGGCCATCCGCCGGACGAGTTCCACGAGGACCAGATCGACCCGCTCTTCGGTACGCCGATCGGGTCGTGGGGCGGCATCAGCTCCGACTTCCTCCTGGGCGTCGAGCCGGTCAACGGTCGCGACGTCTTCAGCCGGATCGTCTACGGCGCCCGGATCTCGCTGCTCGTCGCCTTCCTCGCGGCGGTCTTCGCGGTCGTCCTCGGCACCGTCCTCGGCATCGTCGCGGGCTACTTCGGCGGCTGGATCGACGCGGTCCTCAGCCGGATCATGGACGTCATGCTCGCCTTCCCGCAGCTGCTCTTCACGATCGCCCTGGTCTCGGTCCTGCCGACCGAGTTCCTCGGCCTCGACGGCTCGGGCGTCCGCATCGCGGCGCTCGTCCTCGTGATCGGCTTCTTCGGATGGCCGTACGTCGGCCGCATCGTCCGCGGCCAGACCCTCTCGCTGCGCAACCGCGAGTACGTCGAGGCCGCCCAGAGCCTGGGCGCCGGCCGCTTGTACATCCTGCGCCGCGAGCTGCTGCCCAACCTGATCGCCCCGATCATGGTCTACGCGACCCTCATGATCCCCACCAACATCCTCACCGAGGCCGCGCTCAGCTTCCTCGGTGCGGGAGTGAAGCCGCCCACCGCTTCCTGGGGCCAGATGCTGTCGACGGCCATCACCACCTACGAGGCGGACCCTGTGTTCATGGTGATCCCCGGCCTCGCGATCTTCGTCACCGTCCTTGCGTTCAACCTCTTCGGCGACGGCGTGCGTGACGCGCTGGACCCGAAGGGCTCCCGCTGACCGCTCGCCGACGAGCACCGACGACCCAAGACCCGCCCCTGCCGCTGTCGACAGGAGGCTCATCCCCCAACGGCGGACCGACATGACGGCCGTCATTACTCCGGAGGTTGCGAGACCCATGACTCTGATGAGCTCTCAGAGGCGCAGAATCGCCGCGGGCGCACTGCTGGCGGCGGCCACGATGGTCGTCACCACCGCGTGCGGTGGCGGCGGCGAAGGCAAGGGCGGCGAGAAGAACGACAAGACGTCCGCGGCCGGCTTCAACGCCGCCGTGAACAAGGTCGCCAACGCTTCGGACAAGAAGGGCGGCGAGCTGAAGTTCATCGGCTCGCAGGAGGCCGACTCGTGGGACCCGCAGCGCGGCTACTACGGCTTCGTGTGGGACTTCGCCCGCTACTACACCCGCCAGCTCGTCACCTTCAAGGCCGAGCCGGGTTCCGCCTCCACCGAGCTCGTCCCGGACCTCGCCACGGACGCCGGCAAGGTCTCGGCCGACGGCCTCACCTACACCTTCACGCTGAAGGACGGGGTGACCTGGGAGGACGGCAAGCCGATCACCTCCAAGGACATCAAGTACGGCATCGAGCGCATCTGGGCCCAGGACGTCATCTCCGGAGGCCCGATCTACCTCCAGCAGGTCCTCGACCCCAAGGGCGACTACAAGGGTCCCTACAAGGACACCGCCCCGGACAAGCTCGGCCTGAAGGCGATCGAGACCCCGGACGACAAGACCATCATCTTCAAGCTGCCGGTCGCCAACGGTGACTTCCTGCAGATGCTGGCCATGCCCGCCGCGTCCCCGGTCCGCCAGGACAAGGACACCAAGGCCAAGTACCAGCTGAAGCCCTTCTCCTCCGGCCCGTACAAGTGGCAGTCGTACACGCCGAACAAGTCGATGAAGCTCGTCCGCAACGACAAGTGGGACGCGAAGACCGACCCGATCCGCAAGGCGCTCCCGGACACCATCAGCGTCACGTTCACCACGAACGCCGACGACATGGACAACCGTCTGATCGAGGGCGAGTACGACCTCGACCTCAACGCCACGGGTATCGGTGCGGCCGCCCGCCAGAAGGCGCTCCAGCAGCACAAGAACAACGTCGACAACCCGCAGACGGGCTTCATCCGCTACGCGGTCTTCCCGCAGACGGTGATCCCCAACATCGAGTGCCGCAAGGCGATCATCTACGCGGCCGACTCCAAGTCGCTCCAGACCGCCCGCGGTGGCCCGCAGGCCGGCGGCGACATCGCCACCAACATGCTGCCCCCGGGCCTGAAGGGCGCCGACGCGAAGGCCGACCCGTACGGCAAGCTCGCCGGCGCGCCGGACCTCGCCAAGGCGAAGGAAGCCCTCGCGAAGTGCGGCCAGCCGAACGGCTTCAAGACCAAGATCGCGGTCCGTAACAACAAGAAGATCGAGATCGCGACCGCCGAGTCCCTCCAGCAGTCGCTGAAGGCCGTCGGCATCGACGCCCAGATCGAGCAGTTCGACGGCGCCCAGACCTCCGGCATCATCGGTTCGCCGAAGGTCGTCAAGGACAAGGGCTACGGCATCATCATCATGGGCTGGGGCGCCGACTTCCCGACCGGTCAGGGCTTCCTCCAGCCGCTGGTCGACGGCCGCTTCATCCTTCAGAGCGGTAACAACAACTTCTCCGAGCTGAACGACAAGGCCATCAACGGCCTGTTCGACAGCGCGCTGAAGGAGACCGACCCCGACAAGGCCGGCGAGCTCTACAAGCAGATCAACACGAAGGTGTCGGAGGCCGCGGTCTACCTGCCCTTCACGCACGAGAAGAACATCATCTGGCGCAGCTCCAGGCTGACCAACGTCTACACGGCGGACGCCTACAACGGCCGCTACGACTACGCGTCGCTCGGCGTCGTCAAGTAATCCGACCCGCTTCACCGGCGCACCACCCGCCGCCAGGTCCGAAGGGCAGGTGATGGCCGAGGGTGGCGGCCGGGGGACCCGATCGGGTCCCCCGGCC
>NZ_JBSGTX010000125.1:0-11483 GCF_053607625.1 Streptomyces sp. NPDC055103 | reverse complement strand
CCACGAGCACGTGCTGCGCGGCCTGCCCAGCGCCGGGACGCCCGTACACCGGCCCGGCGGGCTCGTCAGATACCTGCTGCGCCACGTACCACCCCAGCGCCCGCACGAGCCCCCGCCCGCCGGGCCACCCCGCCTCTCCCCACGCCTCGAAGGCGCACAGGAGTGCACCGGCAGACACACCCAGCCCATGCTGTTCCGGCCGGTCGTCGAGGGCCAGACCCTGTGTCCCGCCTGCGCGGGGGCCCGACAAGGCGCGCCCCAGGGCTCCTGAGGCGGGCTCAGCCGGTGATACCTGCGCCCTCGTCCCCGCACAGCGCCTGCCCGTACAGCGTCGACAGCGCGCCGTCGATGGGGTGGGGCTGCGGCACCCCCGAGGAGTCGGGCTCGTTCCACCGCTGGAGGGCCGAGGTCCCGGAGGGCATCGCGCGCGACAACGTCGACGTGGCCGCCGTCGCCCGGCTCGCCGACGGCAACCCGGAGGACCTGGAGACCCTGGACACCTACTGCGCCACCGGCTCCCTGCGGCGGGCCGCGGACCTCCTCCACCTGCACCACAGCAGCATCGCCCGGCGGCTCGACCAGATCTCGAAGACCCTCGGCCTCGACGTCACCGAGGCCACCGGTCTGACCCGGGCGCGCATCGCCCTCACGACCTGGCGGCTGCTCGACGACCGAGCGGTCTGAGCCCGCCGCGCTACCGGCCGCCGCCGTCACAGGTCGCGCGCAGCGCGGTGAGGGCCTCCCAGGCGGCTTCGGGCCCTGACGCCCGCTCCGGCGCGGTCCCACGCGGAGCGGGCGTCAGGCCGCGACACCCCCGCCGAGGAAGCGGCGACTCCCCGGCTAAGCCCCCTCCACCGGCGACTCCCCGGCTAAGCCCCCTCCACCGGCGGCTCCACAGGCCCAGACTCCCCCGGCAGGATCTCCCCCGGCAGCGGTTCCACCCGCGAGGGGCCCTCCGAGGGGCGTTCCACCGGTGGGGCGTCGCGGAAGCGGCGGCGGTCGCGGGCGCCCGGCGGGGCGTCGGCGAGGCGGATGACCGTGCCGTCCCGGCCCGCCACGACCGGCTTCGCCGAGCGCGCGGCCTTCGCCTGGTACTGGGCGGCGTCCGCGAGGCGGAAGAGGCGGCGCGCCGACCTGAGCGGGCCGATCGGGTCGCCCGTGGACGCCACCCCGCAGGCCACGCCCTCGCCGAGCTCCAGCTCGGCCGCCCGTCCGCAGAGCTCCTCGGCGACCGCGACCACCTCGTCCGCCGTCGGGCCGACCGTGAGGAGACAGAACTCGTCGCCGCCGAGCCGGGCCGCGAGCGCGCCGGGGAGCCGGGCGCCGCAGCGGGAGAGCACGGAGCCGAAGCGTTCGAGGAGCCGGTCGCCGACCGCGTGGCCATGGGTGTCGTTGACCCGCTTGAGGCCGTTGAGGTCGCAGACCAGCAGGCTCACGACCGAGCCGTCGGCCCGGTAGCGCTCGATGGCCTCGTCGAGGCGGGTGTCGACGGCCCGGCGGTTGGCGAGTCCGGTGAGCGGATCGGTGAAGGCCAGTTTGCGGACCTCCTCCAGGCGTTCCGCCTGGGCGATGCCGGCCGCGACGACCGCCGCGAGGACGGTCGCGAAGTCGGCGTCGGCCCGAGTGAAAGGTTTCGCCTCGGGCGGGCGGGCCACGTACAGCTCGCCCCAGGCCCGCCCGTGCAGGACGATCGGGGCGACCACGCAGCAGCCCCGGCCCCGCTTGCGCAGGCCCGCCACGCGGCCGGTCGGGACCCGGTCGGTGACGGTCTCCACCCAGGCGTCCGGCTCGCCGCCGCCCGCCCAGGCCTCGTGCAGGAACTCGGTGATCTCGGGGAACTGGTGCACCGGATACGTCTCCGAGTCCGGGAACTCCTCCTCGCCCACGGCCCGCTCCCCGGCGTTGACCAGGACCTTCAGCCGGCCGTGGTCCCGCTCCCAGACGGAGAGGGCCGCGAAGGTCCCGTCGAGCCCCTCGCAGGACCCGAGCGCCGCCGCCCGCCAGAACTCGCGTGGAGTGTGCGCCGCCGCCATCCCCTGCGCCAGCGCCACTACGGCCCGCAGCCGCACATCCTCACCCATTCCTCCAGCTTAGGGAGTATTAGTCCGTTTTCCCTCGCGAGACGTCACGGAAAGTGACGCGGAGTGAAAATCCGGACGGCGGGCGCGGACGGATCACTGGACCGGGGCTGCTCACCGGAACGGCCCACCGGGACCGCCACCGGGGTCACGCACCGCAGCGGCTCACTCCCCGGGCCACTCCGGCTTCCGCTTCTCGTTGAAGGCCGCCACGCCCTCCGCGCGGTCGCCCGAGAACGCCACCGACCGCCATGCCGCGTCCTCGACCTCCAGGCCGGCCCGCAGGTCCAGGCCCTGACCGAGCCGCATGGCCTTCTTGGCGGCGCGCAGTCCGACCGGCGAGTTGGCGGCGATGCGCACGGCCAGCGCCAGGGCACCCGCCCGCGCGTCCTCCGCCAGGATGTCGACGAGGCCCAGCTCGCGGGCCTCCTCGGCCTCCACCCGGCGGGCCGTGAAGACCAGCTCGGCGGCGCGCGCCGCGCCCACCCGGCGCGGGAGCAGCTGCGTACCGCCGCCGCCGGGGATGACGCCGACCGAGACCTCGGGGAGGCCGACGACGGCGGTCGCGTCGGCGACGATCACGTCGCAGGCGAGCGCCAGCTCGAAGCCGCCGCCGAGGGCGAAGCCGTGCACGGCGGCGACGGTCGGCATGGGCAGTTCGAGGACGCCGGTGTAGGCGGCGCGGGCGGTCGGGCGCTGGCGGACGAGTTCGGCGTCGGTGAAGGAGTTGCGCTCCTTGAGGTCGGCGCCGACGCAGAAGGCCCGGTCGTTCGAGGAGGTGAGCACGGTGACGCGGACGGCGGCGTCGGCGGCGAGCGCCTCGCAGGCCGCGCCGAGGGAGCGGGCCATCTCGGAGGAGACGGCGTTCATGGCCTTGGGCCGGTCGAGGACGAGCTCGGCGACATGCCCGCTCCCGTCCTTCCGGACCACCACGAACTCACCAAAACGCTGCTCGGACATGCCGTACGCCCTCCCGACCGACTGGGCCCGTTAACGACGGTTAACGGGCGTGCATCGGAATCCTAGGGCCTGTCTGACAATTGGCGTCGGATAGGCCGGGTCGTTCGGTGCGTGCGATCGGCGTGCGGCCGGGGCGTCGTCGTAGCGGTGGGGGTACCTCCCGTGCCCGAAGGGCTACGGGGGACTACGGGGGCGTCACGGCCGTGCGGCGAGCGTGCGTGCCGGGCGGGCCGGACCCGACGGGAATTGTCAGACAGGCCCTAGGTGGGACGGCGGGTCAGGAGCCAGGGCTCGACGACGCCGAGGCCTCGTACGGGGCGCTGCCACATCGGCTGGAGCGCGAAGCGGTACGTGGCGGCCTGGCGGCCCTCCTTCTCCGCGCGGGCCGCCTCCTCGGCCGCCTCGGTCTCCGAGACGGGCGCCTCCCCGGTCCTGGACAGCTCCTCCGCGAGCGCGCCGTCGACGAGCACGGCGTCCTTCGGAGCTATCGAGGTGAGGCGGCTCGCGAGGTTCACGGTGGTGCCGAAGACGTCGCCCATGCGGGTCGTCACGGTGCCGAAGGCGATGCCGACGCGGAGTGCGGGCATCGTCTCGTCGTGGCCGAGGGTCTCGATGAGCCGGAGGGCGATCTCGGCGGCGGTGCCGGGGTCGTCGGCGGCGTACAGCACCTCGTCGCCGAGGGTCTTGATGAGCCGGCCGCCGTGCGCGGCGACGAGGTCGGCGCAGGTCGTCTCGAAGGCCTCGACGAGCTCGCCGAGCTCCTCCTCCTCCAGGCGGCGGGTGAGCCGGGTGAAGCCGACGAGGTCCGCGAAGCCGACAGCGAGCCGCCGGTCGACCATCTCCTCGTCGTCGGCGGCCTGCACGACCCGGCCGGTGGCGGCGGCGAGCTGCCGCCGCCAGACGTAGATCAGGAACTCCTCCAGCTCGGGCAGGAGCAGCTCGACGAGGGGGTACGTCACCTCGGTGCGGGTCATGCCGGGCTCGGGCGGCTCGGTGAGGCCTTCCAGGAAGGAGTCGATCTGCCACTCGGCGAGCCGGGCGGTGGTCTGTCCGGTGGAGCGGGCGACCTGGACGGCCATGGGCTCGCTGAGGAGTCCGGCCTCGACGAGGCCGGCGAGCCGGCGCAGCGCGAGGACGTCGGCCTCGGTGAGCGCCTTGGCCTGGCCGATGTCGGCGAAGCCCATCGCGCGCCAGAAGCGGGAGGCGAGCTCCATGGAGACGCCGGCGGTGCGGGCGGCCTGGAACGGCGTGTAGCGGCGGTCGGCGCCGAGGATGAGCTGTTCCAGCCGGATGGCGAGGGGGTCGTCGCTCGGCTCGGCCGTGTGGTCGACCTCGTGGTGCGGGGTGGGGTACGCGGAGGGCTCGGGTACGGAAGACGGGGGTTGCTCGGATGAGCCGCCCGCGTTCGCGTCGTCGACGGTCACCGGCCGCCTCCTGCCCGTTCCCTGCCCACTTGTCCTGCCGATCTGTCGCCTGGATCGCGCTCCACGATACGACAGGTGTGGAATGGCTCACGCCTGAACGCCGAGCCATTCCGTTCCTCGGACGGGGTCCTGGCCGCGACCGGCCCCCGTCCCCGACGTCCTGAGGCCCTCAGGCGGGTGTCCGCAGGTGCACGATGTCGCCCGCGCCGACGGCCTCCGTGCCGCCGCCCTCGGCGGCCACCACGAGGCGCCCGTCGCCGTCCAGGCCGACCGCCTCGCCCTCCAGCATCCGCTCGCCGGGCAGGTCCGCCCGCACGCGGCGGCCGAGGGTCGCGCAGCCGTCCGTGTAGGCCGTCCTGAGGCCGGAGGCGTCCGGGTCGCCGCCCGCCCGCACCCAGTCGCCGTACGACTGGGCGAGGGAGCGCAGGACGGCCCGCAGGAGGGTGTCGCGGTCGGTGGAGACGGCGTCGGCGAGGAGGAGGGAGCCGGCCGCCGGGACGGGGAGCTCCTCCTCACGGAGCGTGACATTGATGCCGATGCCGACGACGACGGCGTCCTCGCCGGCCCGCTCGGCGAGGATGCCGCCGGCCTTGCGCTCCTCGCCGCCGACGGAAACCAGCAGGTCGTTCGGCCACTTGAGGGACATGTCGGTCCCGGCGGCCTTCGCGAGGGCCGTCGCGGCGGCCACGCCGGTGAGCAGCGGGAGCCAGCCCCAGCGGTGCACGGGCACGCCCGGCTTGAGGAGGACGGAGAGGAAGAGCCCGGACCGGGCGGGCGCCGTCCAGCTGCGGTCGAGCCGGCCGCGCCCCGAGGTCTGCTCCTCGGCGACGAGCACCGCGCCCTCGGGCAGCTCGTCGGCGCGGGCGGCGAGGTCGCTGTTGGTGGAGCCGGTGCTGCTGACCACGTCGAGCGAGGTCCACAGACCGTCGGGCCGCACGAGCGCGCGGCGCAGGGCGGGGGCGTTCAGCGGGGGCCGGTCGAGGTCGGACCAGGGCCGGCCGGAGCCTTGAGAGGTCGTCATGCAAGCCAGACTAGGTGTGGCAAAGACCGCAGTGCCGAACCGTATCGGCGTCGATACGCTACGGGTCAGTAGCTCAGCAGTAGCCCATTCGTAGTCAACGAACCCCCCGTGACCAGGCAGGGAGCCGCATCCCGATGTCCGAGCCGGCAGAGCAGTACGAGATCGACATTCACACGACCGCGGGCAAGATCGCGGACCTCAAGCGCCGTATCGACGAGGCCACACACGCCGGCTCGGAGCGCGCGGTGGAGAAGCAGCACGCGAAGGGCAAGCTGACCGCGCGCGAGCGGATCGGCCTGCTCCTCGACGAAGGGTCGTTCGTCGAGCTGGACGAGCTGGCCAGGCACCGCTCGACCAACTTCGGCCTGGAGAAGAACCGGCCGTACGGAGACGGTGTCGTCACCGGCTACGGCACGGTCGACGGCCGCCCGGTCGCGGTCTTCTCGCAGGACTTCACGGTCTTCGGCGGCGCGCTCGGCGAGACGTACGGCCAGAAGATCATCAAGGTGATGGACTTCGCGCTGAAGACCGGCTGCCCCGTCATCGGCATCAACGACTCCGGCGGCGCCCGCATCCAGGAGGGTGTCAGCGCGCTCGGCATGTACGGCGAGATCTTCCGCCGCAACACCCACGCCTCCGGCGTCATCCCGCAGATCTCCCTGGTCGTCGGCCCCTGCGCGGGCGGCGCGGTGTACTCCCCCGCGATCACCGACTTCACGGTGATGGTCGACCAGACCTCGCACATGTTCATCACCGGCCCCGACGTCATCAAGACGGTCACCGGCGAGGACGTGGGCTTCGAGGAGCTGGGCGGCGCGCGGACGCACAACTCGACCTCGGGCGTGGCCCACCACATGGCGGGGGACGAGAAGGACGCCATCGAGTACGTGAAGTCCCTGCTGTCCTACCTGCCCTCGAACAACCTCTCCGAGCCGCCGGCCTTCCCCGAGGCCGCCGACACCGAGGTGAGCGACGAGGACCGCGAGCTGGACACGCTGATCCCGGACTCGGCCAACCAGCCGTACGACATGCACAAGGTCATCGAACACGTGCTGGACGACGGCGAGTTCCTGGAGACCCAGTCGCTGTTCGCGCCGAACATCCTGACCGGCTTCGGCCGCGTCGAGGGCTTCCCCGTCGGTGTCGTCGCCAACCAGCCGATGCAGTTCGCCGGCTGCCTGGACATCAACGCCTCCGAGAAGGCCGCGCGGTTCGTCCGCACCTGCGACGCCTTCAACATCCCCGTCATCACCTTCGTCGACGTGCCGGGCTTCCTGCCGGGCGTGGACCAGGAGTACGGCGGCATCATCCGCCGCGGCGCGAAGCTGATCTACGCCTACGCCGAGGCCACCGTCCCGCTCATCACGGTCATCACCCGCAAGGCCTTCGGCGGCGCGTACGACGTCATGGGCTCCAAGCACCTGGGCGCCGACCTCAACCTCGCCTGGCCCACCGCGCAGATCGCCGTCATGGGCGCGCAGGGCGCGGTCAACATCCTGCACCGCAGGACGATCGCCGAGGCCGAGGACCAGGAGACCGAGCGGGCGCGCCTCATGCGGGAGTACGAGGACGCCCTGCTCAACCCGTACATCGCGGCCGAGCGCGGCTACATCGACGGTGTCGTCATGCCGTCGGACACCCGCCCGCAGATCGTGAAGGGCCTGCGTCAGCTGCGTACGAAGCGGGAATCCCTTCCCCCGAAGAAGCACGGCAACATCCCGCTGTAAGCCGCGTACGAGCGCTGAAGGAGCCGTTGTGATCAAGGTCGTACGAGGAAACCCGACGCCCGAGGAGCTGGCCGCCGCACTGGCGGTGGTTCAGGCCCGGGCCGCTGCCACGGCGGCGGCGTCCGCCGAGGGCGGCGGCCCGGCGATATCGGAGGAGTGGTCGGATCCCTCCCGGATCGCCCGCGCGGTACGGCACCGGCCGGGCCCGCGGGCCTGGGCCAGGTCGTACTGGCCCGTGTAGGCGTCGTCGCGACGACATGACGAGAGGCCGGACCCCGTGTGCGGGGGGTCCGGCCTCTCGCGTGCTCCGATGCACCTGATGTCGTACGCCGTGCCCGGATGCCGTACGGCGGGCCCGGATGTCGTACGCCGTGCCTGATGCCGTACGGCGTCACCCGCGGCGGAGGAAGACGCCGGCGAGTACGGCTCCGACGGCGACGATCGCGGCGTTCACGAGGACCGCGAGGCCGATGCCGTCGAGGAGCACGGGCGCGGTGACGACGACGGCGCTCATGATCGGCGTGCCCATGGTGATGCCGACCTGCTGGGTCATGGTCGCGAGCCCGGTCGCCATGCCCTGCTCGCCTTCGGGGATGCCCGAGGTGGCGGTGACCATGAAGCCGACGATCGCGAGCATGTTGCCGACGCCGCCGGCGAAGGTCGCCGCGAGCAGCAGCCCGAGGCTGCCCCGGTCGTCGCCGAGCCCGTACAGCGAGAGGGTGGCGGCGGCCTGGAGGAGTCCGCCGGTGACGAGGGCGGAGCGGGCGCCGAAGCGGCCGATGAAGCGGGAGGCGAGGACGCCGCCGAGGATCGTGCCGGCGCCGAGGACGCCGAAGGAGAGGCCGGCGGCGAGCGGGGAGAAGCCGAGGACGTCCTGGAGGTACAGGGTCAGCAGGAAGACCAGTGAGGTCTCGGTGACGAAGGCGACGAGCCCGGCGAGGTTGCCCCAGACGACGGTGCGGCGCTTCAGGACGTGGACGGGGACGAGCGGTGAGGCGGCGCGCCGTTCGACGAGGACGAAGGCGACGAGGAGGGCCGCGCCCGCGGCGAGGGCGGTGAGCGCGGTGGGGTCGGTCCAGCCGTGCTCACCGGCGACCGTGAGGCCGTAGACGAGGGCGAGGAGTCCGCCGGTGACGGTGGCGGCGCCGGGGATGTCGAGGCGGGGGCGGACGGCCGGGCGGCTCTCGCTCAGGACGGCGGGGGCGACGAGGAGGACGGCGAGGGCCACCGGCACGTTGACGAGGAACGCCCAGCGCCAGGAGAGCAGGTCGGTGAGGACGCCGCCGAGGATCGCGCCGGTGGTGAAGCCCGCGGACATCAGGGCGCCGTTGAGTCCGAGCGCCTTGGCGCGCAGTGGGCCCTCCGGGAAGGAGGCGGTGAGCAGGGAGAGCCCGGCGGGGGTGACGGCGGCGGTGGCGAGGCCCTGGGCGACCCGGGCGGCCATGAGTGTCTCGGGTCCGGTGGCGAGTCCGCCGACGAGGGAGGAGACGCCGAGGAGCGCCATGCCGCCGAGGAAGAGGCGGCGGCGGCCGACGAGGTCGGCGACGCGCCCGAAGAGGAGGGTGAAGCCGGCGGCGGCGAGGGCGAAGGCGGTGGCGATCCACTGGAGGCCGCCGAGGGTGAAGCCGAGTCCCTGGCCGATGACGGGGAGGGCGACGTTCAGGATCGAGAAGTCGACGGCCAGCATGAACTGGGCGACGAGGAGGACGACGAGGACGAGCCGCATGCGGCCGGTCATACGGGCTTCGGCGCGTTCCGTGGGTGTCGGGAGATCCAGGGTGACCATGACACTCAACCCCTTAATGGGAGACTGGTTCCGTTAAGATGTCCCGTACCGTAGCAGAGTCGAAGGACTTAATGGAACTGGAGGCCCGTTTGACTGAGAGCCGGCCGGCCTCGCCCGGCACCCTGCGCCCCGGCGGCCGCACCGCGAAGGTCCGCGGAGCCGTCCTCGACGCCACCCGTGACGCCCTCGCGGACACCGGCTTCCACGCCCTGAACATGGACCGGATCGCCGCGAGCGCGGGCGTCGGCAAGACCACCGTCTACCGCCGCTGGGGCTCCCCCGTCGGCCTCGTCACCGACCTCCTGCACGACATGGCGGAGCAGTCCCTGCCCGCCGCCGACACCGGCGGCCTCGCGGGCGACCTGCGGGCCAACGCCGCACTCGTACGGGACACCCTGACCGACCCCCGGATGGGCGCCGTCTTCCGCGCGGTCATCGCGGCGGCGGCCTGCGACGAGGAGTGCGCCCGCGCGCTCGCCGGCTTCTACCGGACCCGGCTCGCCGAATGGACCCCGGTCGTCGCCAGGGGCGTGGCGCGCGGCGAGATCCCCGAGGGCACGGACGCGGTGGAACTGCTCCGCGCCGTCTCCGCGCCGCTCTACTACCGCTTCGCGGTCACCCACGAGGAGCTCACCGGCGACGTGGCGGAACGCGCGGCGACGGCGGCGCTCGCGGCGGCGCGCGCGGGCGTGTTCCACCGCCCCTGAGGGGCACTCAGGGCCGCTCCGCGAATAGTCCTTCGGTACGGGGGCGCTTGAGTATCCGTACTCAGGCGCCCCGCGCGCCCCGCGCGGAGGATCGGAGCATGCTGTGGTCCGACCCGAAGAACGAGCCGCCGAGGTTCCTGCGCGAGATGCAGAAGATGCTCCGCCGCTCAGGCGTCGTCCTCGCGCTGGCGATGGTGGTGGAGATGATCGTGGTCAACGCGAAGTGAGTACCGCACTGACTACGCTGACCCCATGACTGCTGATCCGCGCCGTGTCGTCCTCGCCTCCGCGTCCCCCGCCCGACTCGGGCTGCTCCGGCAGGCCGGGCTCGACCCCGAGGTGATCGTGAGCGGTGTCGACGAGGACAAGGTCCACGCCCCGACCCCGGCCGAGCTCGCCCTCGCCCTCGCGGAGGCCAAGGCCGCCCATGTGGCCGCCCGCCCCGAGGTGTTCGGCGCGCTCGTCATCGGCTGCGACTCCGTCCTGGAGCTCGACAAGCAGGCCTTCGGCAAGCCCGCCGACGCCGAGGAGGCCACCGCCCGCTGGAAGGCGATGCGCGGCCGGGTCGGCATCCTCCAGACCGGTCACTGCGTCTACGACACGGCCGCGAAGCGCTACGAGTCGGCGACGGCCTCCACCGTGGTCCGCTTCGGCGAGCCGACGGACGACGAGATCGCCGCGTACGTCGCGAGCGGCGAACCGCTGCGCGTGGCGGGCGCCTTCACCCTCGACGGCCGCTCGGCGCCGTTCGTCGACGGCATCGACGGGGACCCGGGCAATGTGATCGGCCTGTCGCTGCCGCTGCTGCGCACGCTGCTGCGGAAGCTGAACGTCCAGATCACCGACCTCTGGACCTGAGGCCACGGGTCAGGCTGCGGCAGGCGTCTCCTCGGGGGCGCCGGCGTCCTCCCCGCGCGCCCCGTGCTCCTTCCCGTACATCACCAGGGTGAGGACGACGAGTCCGACCACGGCCATCAGGAAGGCGAACGCGCGCCAGCCGAGCAGGCCGACGGCGACCGCGCCGAGGACGCCGTGCACGACCGCGCAGCCGATGAGCAGCCCCCGGCCCAGACGGCCCGGGCGGCGGTCGCGGATGCCCGCGACGAGGGCGACGAGGCCGCACAGGACGAGCGCGACACCGGAGCCGATGCCGAGACCCCAGGTCCCGGCGACCATGGCGTCGGGGTCCATGCCGTCGAGGGACATCGACTGGGCCTCCACGAACCTCGCCATGACGGCGTTGATCGCGACGATGCCGGGCGCTTCGAGGAAGAGCACCGCCGCCGTCACGAGAGCTATCGGTCTGCGGGCCACCTCGGCCACCCCCTGCATTCACCTGTTACCGACAGTACGATCGACAGCGCGAAGGCTACTGGCCGGTAAACCCCCGGACAAGAGTTCGCACAAGGGTGGTGGCGGCCCATCACTCGGCAAAGAATCAACGGACCGTTCGTAGAGACCCGACAAAGAAACCCGAATGGCGACTGGCCGGACGAACAGAGACCTGCGCCACACCTCGGAGCTACTGTGCCGTAAAGGAACCCTGCGTACCGTGGTGCGACAAGGGAATTCACGACCCGAGCAGGCCCGGGGTCACGCTCCGTGTGGGCAAGCTCACCACTGGGGACGGGTCGAGAGGCCGTGTCGGCAGTCCCTAAACTCAGCTTGTTTCAAGGAGGGAGCCATCGTGCGCAAGGTGCTCATCGCCAACCGTGGCGAAATCGCTGTCCGTGTGGCCCGGGCGTGCCGGGACGCGGGTATCGGCAGCGTGGCCGTGTAC
>NZ_JBSGTX010000124.1:0-11673 GCF_053607625.1 Streptomyces sp. NPDC055103 | reverse complement strand
CGCGCCGGCGGACGTTCCGACAACGTACGGCGGCCATCACGAGTGCCTTCGTCGTGGCTCTGGCCGGACTTGGCATTGCGTTGCCCGCGACACCCGCTGCCGCCGTCGGTTGCTCCGGCGTCGAATCGGACTTCAACGGTGATGGGATCCGTGACACGGCGATCGCCGACCCGGAGGCGACCGTCGGCACCTTCACGCGGGCCGGCAAGTTGACCGTCGTCTACGGAGGTGGAAAGGGCACTCTGGAGCTCGTCCAGGGGACCGGTGGCATCCCCGGCTATCCGGAGGCGGATGACCAGTACGGATTCGCACTCGCCGTCTACGACGCGGACCTTGACGGGTGCTCCGACCTTGTCATCGGCAACCCGTACGAAGACCTGTCCACCGTCGCCGACGCCGGCTGGGTCCACATCGTCTACGGGTCCCCGACGGGCCTCAACGCGGGCAAGGCAGTCAAGGAACACTCCCAGGTCGCCGGCGGCACCGTCGGCGGTGCCACGGAGTCAGGCGATCGGTTCGGGTACTCGCTCACGGCGGGCAGAACGGCCGCCGGTGTTCCCTTCCTGGTCGTCGGCATTCCTGGGGAGTCCAACGCTGTCAACACTGTGGGCGCCGGCGCCTTCGCCTACATCCACGGGACCGCACAGACGGTCGTCATGGTCACCCAGGACGGCGAAACGGCCGGTCCGGTACCCGGCGCAGCAGAAGCGGACGACCACTTCGGGGCGTCCCTCGCCTCCACACCCCTTCATTTCACGGTCAGCTCACCCGGCGAGGCGCTCGGTTCGGTGGGGTTCGCCGGTTCTGCCGCGGTCTTCAGCCACACGCTGGTCTCGGGGTACCCCAAGCCGCTCTTCGGTGTGTCGCAGGACCTGGACAACGTCCTGGGAAGCCAGGAGCTCAGCGACGGATTCGGTACATCCCTCGCCATGGTGCCGTACCGGCACAACGGCGCCACCACCACGAACGAATCGCTCCTTGCCGTCGGTGTGCCCGGAGAGGACCTGGCGTCGGCCCAGGATGCGGGTGCCGTCCAGGTCTTCCGGATCACCGCGGCAGGCACGCTCCTCGAAGTGGCATGGATCGATCAGGACATGCCCGACGTGGCGGAGAGGACCGAATCGGGCGACCTCTTCGGCCAGCGCATGGTCGCGTTCAACACCTCACCGAACGCCACAAGCTCGGCCACGACCAGCCGGATCGCCATCGCTGCTCCCGGCGAGGAAACAGGTGACGACACGCGCGACACAGGCGCTGTCCAGATCATGCCGCTGATCGGCGCGGCGGGAGCCTCCGACGCCTGGCTCGAACCCGGCACCGGGATTCCCGGCGCCCCGGCCACGGGGCAACTGACCGGATTCGGCCTGGGGGCTGCCTCGAACGGGGTCTACGTCGGAATGCCCTACGGCCCCGCAGGGAGCCACGCCGTCCATCTCTTCCCCTGGAACGTGGCGTCCGGCGGCGCACCCACCCTGACGATCAGGCCCGGAGAGAGCGGAATTCCCGCAGGCGACACCGCCTTCGGCGCCGTGGTGCGCTGATGAACAGCAAGGAGAGCGGACGCATGTCCGGACGCAGACGTCGCGGCATCGTGCTGCGCGGAGCGATCGCCGCAGCCATGGCGGCAACCGTATTGCCGAAACACGCGCATGAGGGTGAGCGGAATGGGACGGCAAGGGCGGGGAGTGGCAGGGTGGCAAGAAACGGAAGGCTGAGAGGCGTGGGGCTGCTGGCTGTGGCCGTGTCAAGCGCCGTACTGGCTGGCGCGCTGGTGGGCGTTCAGCCCGCGGTCGCGGAGCAACTGGCCGACCAGATGGAGCCGGTCGCGGTTGGTGCCCCGGCGCAGACCGAGGAGCAGGCGCTTGCGAAGGCGCGCGAGACCGGCGCGAACGTGGAAGTCGTCGACCTGAGGTCAGAACGCCGGGAGGTGTTCGCCAACCCGGACGGTAGCTTCACCGCGCGCCAGTACACCGAGCCGGTCCGTACGGTCCGGGACGGCAAGTGGGTCGACATCGACACCTCGTTGGTACGCGGTGCGGACGGCCGGTGGACGCCGAAGGCGGCCACGGTCGGCATGTCGTTCTCCAATGGCGAGGCGGGCAAGTCCTTCGTCACCATGAACCGCGCGGGCCGGGAGTTTTCCCTGACCTGGCCGTACGGCGAGCTGGCCGCCCCGAGCGTCGAGGGCGACACCCTCACCTACGCCAACGCCATCGAGGGTGTCGACCTGGTGGTGCGCGCCGAGGCCGGCGGCTTTCGCCATCTCCTGGTGGTGAAGACCCCCGAGGCGGCTGCCGACCCGAGGCTCGACCGCATCGAGCTGGGCATGAACGCCGACGGGCTGAAGATGACCCAGAACGCGACGGGTGCTCTCGTCGCCACGGACGCCGCCGTGGGCGGCACCGTCTTCGAGACCAGCGCTCCCACCATGTGGGACTCCGCCTCCGTGGTCGAGCAGGCCGCGAAGGAGGATGGGGCTCCTGCGGTCGCCGAGGCCGTCGAGACCGTGCGCACCGCGGTGCAGGCTCCCCTCGAAGGGGCCGAAGGCGGTGGCGCCGATGCTCAGCTGGACATCGAGCTGTCGAACGGCAAGCTGACCCTTATACCGGATCAGGAGATGCTGGAAGGCGCGTCGACAGTCTTTCCGGTCGTCATCGACCCCGTATGGCTGCCCAGTTCCCGCACTTCGTGGACCGGCGTCATGTCCGGCCTGCCGAGCGAGCAAGACTGGAAGTACTCCGACAGTGCCGGTGTCGGTCGCTGCCCGACCGACTACAACCCGGTTTCCTGCAACGGAGTAGGCGTGCGCCGAGTGCTGTTCACGATGCCGTTGTCGTTCTACAAGGGAAAGCAGATCCTGGGCGCTACCTTCTCTGCCCGGGTCGCACATATCTACAGCGCCTCGCCTACGGCCGAGCCGATCCAGCTCTACCGCATCGGTGGCAAGAACCGGTCGCTGTCGCTGTCTGACGACTGGAACAGCACGCAGGACGAATGGTCGGATTACCTGCAGACGGTGGACAAGGCGATATCGCCCACCACATGCGCGTCCTCTCAAGCCAACCTCCATTTCGAAGGCGGTGCGAGCGGTGAGCTGACCACTGAGGTCAAGACTGCCGCTGCTGAGGGCTGGGACGCGATGACGCTGGGGCTGAAGGCGGCTGACGAAAGCCGTTTCGCCGAGTGGAAGCGCATCTGCGGCAACGCCTACCTGTCGATCGCCTACAACAACCTGCCTGGCCAGATCCCGACCACCAAAATGTCGTCCAACCCGGGCGGTGCTTGTAAGTGGGGTGCGGCGCGTCCTCTTGCTGAGGAGCTGCCGAAGCTGCGTGTGTATGCCTCGGACCCGGACCACGGCAACGGCCGGACGGACAAGGTCAAGGTCCAGTTCATGGTGGCCTGGACGCCCGTAGGTTCCACCACGGAGACGTACTACACCTATGACACGGGCTACCTGTCGCCCACCAGCACAACGCCGTTCGAACACACAGTGAGGTCGGGTATCCCGGAGAACGTCGTCATCTCCTGGGCGGCTCGCGCCCACGACGGCGACGGCTGGGGGCCCTGGAGCAACTACGGATCCCCACAGCGCTGCGAATTCACCTACGACATCACTCACCCGGGCAAGCCGACCATCATGTCCAAGGAGTACCCGGCCGGCACGGTCTGGCACGACGGGGTCGGTACGGTAGGCAACTTCACCTTCGCCCCGAACCGGAACGACAAGATCGCGGACACTGACGTCGTCAGCTACCGCTACGGCTTCGACAGCAACGCGACCCCTGTGACCTCGATCGCTCCCGCTGCCGCGGGCGGTGCCGCCACCGTGAAATGGATGCCAACCCGTTCGGGCAGGCACTGGGTCGACGTCATCGCTGTCGACAGGGCAGGCAACCCGAGCTCCCTGGGCCGCCACGAGTTCCTGGTCACCGAGGGCAGGCCGGTCGTCGCGCAATGGAATCTGGCCGACAAGGCCGGCGACACTGTGGCCGAGGACGAGGTCGGTGACGTGAAGAGTGACTACTCCGCCGACAAGGGCCCTGGTGTGACCTTCGCGGTGGAGGGCCCGGGTGGCAAGGTGGACGCTGCTGCCTCGTTCGACGGCACGTCCGGCGCCTACCTGGACGCCACCGCGACGGTCATCGACACCAGCAAGAGCTTCACCGTCAGCGCTTGGGTCCGCCCGACTGCGCTGGACCGCAACATGACCGTGCTCAGCCAGGACGGCACCGGTGAGCCCGGCTTCACCCTGGGCTACGACGCAGCGGCCAAGACCTGGGCCTTCTCCATGGCCAGTTCCGACGGCGACTCGCTCGGCGACTGGAAGGCGGCCGCCACCGGCATTACCCCGCTGAAGGACCAGTGGATCCTGTTGACCGGCGTGTACGACGCCGATAAGACCGGTGGCCCGGAGATGCGGCTGTACATCAACAAGGACTCCAGGGGAACGGCCACGCGTCGCTCAGTGTGGCGTTCCCACGGACCCATGCAGATCGGCCGGACCACCGCCAAGAGCGGATACCGTGACTATTTCAGCGGTGACATGGCCGAGGTCCGGGTCTTCGACCGGATCCTTCCCCCTGCCCAAGTGGCCGAGCTGATGACCGTCAAGCCGCAGCGCAAGGGTTACTGGCAGCTCGACACGGCGACCGGTGCCGAGTCCCCGGAAACCGCCAACGGCCAAGCACTCACGCTTGCCGGCAACGCGTGGATCAACCACTCGGATGACGAGGTGTTCGACCCCCGGTTGGTCGGCGTCGGCCACCTGGAGCTGGACGGCGACGGTGATTACGCCTCCACCGCGACGCCGCCGATCACCGGCATGACGAGCTTCACGCTCACCGCGCGTGTCCAGCTGCCCTCGCTTTCAGACAAGGCACAGACGGTGCTGTCGCTGCCTGGCGCCAACGCCAACCGTGTTCAGGTGCGCTACCGGCCCGGTGCCCTTGTCAACCAGGTGGACTCCCGGTGGGAGCTGGCGGTGGCGACCGAGGACACCACCGTGGCCACGGTGAAAACGTTCAACGATGACGTGACCCCGCCGGATACCGGAGACTCGGGCCAGCACCTGGCCGTCGTCTACGACGCCGTCGCCAACGACATCCGGCTGTACCTCAACGGCGAAGAGAAGCTCGCCGCACCAGCCCACGGCACCGACAACACCCTGTGGCCCGCGACCCGGGGGCTTCAGGTAGGACGGTCCCTCGTCGGCGCCCCCGAGTACTTCGCCGGCGTCATCGACGAGGTGCGTGTCTACAACGGTGCGGCCGACCCAGTCGCCATCAATCAGATGGCGCAGACCGTGGCCGTGCCCGAAATGTAAGTCGGGATGGGCATACCGGCCCGGCTCCGGGCGGGTACGCCCATCTTTCCCGGAGCGGGAGGGGCAACGCTGCCTCTCCCGCTGTTCTCTGTTTCTCATTTCCCTGAAATGTGGGGCTTTCCATGCCATTTCGTGGCCGGTTGTTGAACCGCCGTATACCAAGAAGTGCCTTGCACGGCCTAGCGGTGGGCCTTGCCCTGGTGTTGTCCGCATCGACCGTCGAGCAGGTCTCCTTCGCCGCTGACAAGGGCACCCAGCGGCCTGGCGTCCAGGACATGGGCGACCCTGTCGTGGGCAAGGACGCCGGGGTGAAGAAGCGCCCCAAGGACGCGGCCCGTGCCGCCGCCGTCACCACGCTTGACACGCCGGCCTGGCCCCGTCAGGCCCACGCCGAGGTGGCCGTCGAAGCCCCGGGCGGCGCAGATCCCACAACCAGGATCGGCACGCTGCCAGTCAGGGTCGAAGCGCTGAAGCAGCCCGAGACCAAGGCGAGGACTGCCACTGGAGCAGCGTCTGCCGCCTCAGCGGATGTCCCCGCCATGGTCGCGGTCGACGTCCTCGATCCACGGCGGGCCGCCGCGCTCGGCGCGGGCGCCCTGCTCGGCGTGGAACGCGCCGACGGTGGTAGCCAGCCCGCTAAGGTCCGGCTCAGCGTCGACTACTCCTCGTTCGACGAGGGCTTCGGCGGTGACTACGGCGCCCGCCTGACCCTCGTACAGCTTCCCGAATGCGCGCTCGTCGCGTCCCCCGGAAGCGAGAAGTGCCCGGAGCAGCCCAAGGTGCTGCCCACCCGCAACGACCTCGTCGCCAACACCCTGTCGGCAGACGTACTTGCGGCCCCGGACTCCTCGGGCGTGTCGACGATGACCGGCGGAGGCATCTCCCTCCTCGCGGTGACGGCTGGCCCGTCCTCCGCCCAAGGCGACTACAAGGCCACCTCGCTAGCGCCTTCCGCGACCTGGACGGTCTCTCCCTCCTCCGGTGGCTTCTCCTGGAGCTACCCACTGCGTTCGGTGCCGACCCCGGGCGGTCTCACCCCGAGCCTGGGCCTTGGATACTCCTCCCAGTCGGCCGACGGCCGCACCGCCGCGACCAACAATCAGGGGTCCTGGATCGGTGAGGGCTTCAGCTACGAGTCCGGCTACATCGAGCGCCGCTACAAGCCCTGCTCGAAGGACGGCCACACCGGCTCCGGCGAGCAGTGCTGGGCGTTCGACAACGCCACGATCATGCTGGACGGGAGTTCCGGCGAGCTGGTCAAGGACAGCACCACAGGCAAGTGGCACCTGTCCAACGACAACGGCTCCAGCGTCGACAAGCTGACCGGCGCCACGAACGGTGACGACAACGGCGAATACTGGCGCGTCACCACCTCCAATGGCACGGAGTATTACTTCGGCCTGAACCGCCCGACCGGCTGGGCCGCAGGCAACGAAGAGACCCAGTCGGTCTGGACCGCCCCCGTCTTCGGTGACGACTCAGGCGAGCCCTGCTACAACGCCACCTTCACCAGCGCGCACTGCAAGCAGGCCTGGCGCTGGAGCCTGGACTACGTCAAGGACACCCACGGCAACGTGATGTCCTACTACTACCAGCCCGAGACGAACTACTACGCACTCAACGGTAAGACCGACGTGAACGGCACTGCCTACCACCGTGGTGGGTACCTCAAGCGCATCGACTACGGTCAGCGCGACGGTCAGGTCTACGCGGCCAAGGCGCCGGCCCGGATCTCCTTCTCCGTCGCCGAGCGCTGCCTGCCGGACGCGGAGTTCGACTGCGCCGAGTCCAAGCGCTCCCCGACCAACGCCGCACACTGGCCCGACACTCCGGTCGACCAGGAGTGCAAGGCCAACACCAAGTGCACCGTCGGTCAGACCTTCTGGACCACCAAGCGCCTGACGGGCATTACCACCCAGATGCGTAAGGACGCCACGACCTACCAGGACGTGGACCACTGGGCCCTGACCCACCTCTTCACCGCCAACGGCGACGACTCCAAGACGCTGTGGCTGTCGAACATTCAGCACGAAGGCCGTGTCGGCACAGTCGTGAAGCTGCCCGCGGTGGAACTCTTCGGTGAACAGCTTGCCAACCGGGTGGACGCGGTCGGCGACAACATCGATCCCTTCTACCGCTACCGCCTGTCCATGGTCCTGAGTGAGACCGGTGCTCAGCTCGACGTCAACTACGCCCCCGCCGAGTGCGTCAAGAGCACGCTCCCGGCGCCGGGCGAGTCGACCAAGCGCTGCTACCCGGTCCAGTGGGCCCCGCCCGGCTACCTGGAGCCCAAAACCGACTGGTTCCACAAGTACGTGGTCGCGGAGATCGTCGAGACCGACCGGACCGGCGGCAGCGACGGACTTGTCACCCGCTACGACTATTCCGGCGGAAAGGCGGCCTGGCGCAAGGCCGAGCCGGACGGCATGACGGAGGACAAGTTCCTTACGTGGAGCGGATGGCAGGGCTACGACCGGGTCACCGTCACCAGCGGCTCTGCCGACAGACAGACCACCCGTATCGAGTACCACTACATGCAGGGCATGGACGGCGACAGGACGTCCTCAGGCGGAACCCGTTCGGCAAAGGTCACCGACTTCAAGGGCACCGAGCACACCGACTCCAAGGAGTACGCCGGCCACGAGCTGGAGGCGTCCACCTACAGTGGCGGCAAAATCGTCTCGCGCACCATCAGCGAGCCCTGGAAGCACGTCACCGCGACCCAGACGAACAGCTGGGGCACCTCCTACGCCACGATCGTCAAGCCCCGGGTGACGCGCGGATTCTCGCTCCTGTCGAATGACGCCTGGCGCGAGACCAAGTCCATCTCCACCTACGACACCGCCACCCGCACCGGCCGTGTCACCCAGATCGAGGCTCTCGGCGACGTCTCCACGACCACCGACGACACCTGCACGCGAACCTGGTACGCCGACAACACCACCAAGAACATCCTCTCCCTGCCCAGCCGCAGTGAAGTGGTCTCGGTGAACTGCTCTGCCACACCGGACCGCAAGACCCAGGTCCTGGCGGACGAGCGCACCTCCTACGATGGAGGAGCCGTCGGCGCGGCCCCGACCAAGGGCGACGCCACGCAGACCGAGCGGATGACCTCGCACAACGGCACCACCGCCACCTACCAGGTCACCGGCACCACCGGCTATGACGCCTTCGGCCGTGTCCAGTGGCAGAAGGACGCCAAACTCAACGAGACCAAGACCGAGTACACCGACGTCAACGGCCTCGCCAGCAGCAGCAAGTTCACCAACGCCCTCGGTCACGTCACCACCACCAACTACGCCCCGGCCTGGGGCCAGTCGATCGGCCAGACCGACCCGAACGGCAAGCGCACCGACCTCGCCCACGACTCCTTGGGCCGCCTGACGTCGGTCTGGCTTCCGGACCGCCTGAAGGGCCAGACGCCGAGCATCAAGTACACCTACACCGTCCGTACGGACAAGCCGACCTGGATCCGTACCGAGAAGATCCAACGGGGCGGCACCTACGGCGCTGAGTACCAGCTGTACGACAGCCTCCTGCGAGGCCGCCAGATCCAGACCGAAGGCGTCAACGGCACCCGTCTGGTCGCCGACTCCTGGTACAACGGCACCGGCAAGGTCAAGAAGACTAACGCCACGTACAGCGCCGCAGGTGCTCCCTCCGGCGAACTCCTGGAGGTCACCAACGGCGCAGTCGGAGCCCAGAACCTCTTCGAATACGACGGTCTGGGCCGGACCACCGCAGAGGTCTTCGCCGTTGCCGGCGACGAGCAGTGGCGCAGCACCACCACCTACGACGGTGAGCTGACCCACTTTGATCCGCCTACCGGCGGCGTGGCCACCACCGCGGTGTCCGACAGCGAGGGACGCACCACCCGCCTGCGCCACTACCGCGGTGATCGGCCCGACGCGCTCCTCGGCTACGACGACACCAACTACACCTACACCCGCAACGGTCAGCTGGAGACCGTCACCGACGACCAGAGCAACGTCTGGCGCTACGAGTACGACCAGCTCGGCCGCAAGACCAAGTCCATCGACCCGGACGCGGGTACATCCCGGACTGACTACGACGAACTCGACCGTCCGATCGCCAGCTACGACGGGCGCAACAGGAAGATCTCCACCCAGTACGACAAGCTCTCCCGTCCCACCTTCACCTGGGAGGGCGAGCCGACTACCGGAACCAAACTCACCGAGACCCGGTACGACAAGGCCGGCTGGCTCGGCATGGCCTACGCCACGCTGCGCTACACCTCACCGACCGAGTACTTCGCCACCGTCACCCAGTCGGTGGACGACTTCTACCGTCCGCTGAAGACCGCCTACGCCATCCCCGCATCGCAGGGAGCTCTGGCCGGCACCTACGTCTTCACCAACAGCTACTACGCCGACGGCACCGCCCAGGGCGTCGGCCTCCCTGCCGCGGGCGGACTGCCCGCCGAAGCAGTCGTCTTCGGATACGACGAGCTCCAACGCCCCACCACCATGACCGGCAGTACCTCGTACGTCACCAACACCCTCTACTCCAGCAGAAGCCACGTGCAGCAGCTGGAGCTGTACGCGGGCAGTGGCAAGAAGGTCTGGCAGACCTTCGAATACGAGAAGGGCACCGACCGACTCACGAAGTCAACCGTCGACGTCTATCTCGCCAGTGCTCCGGCCAAGCAGACCGGCTACTCCTACGACCAGGCCGGTAACGTCCTGTCGGTCTCGGACACGTCCAACGCCGCATCCAACGACGTCCAGTGCTTCCGCTACGACAACGGACAGAGCCTCGCCGATGCCTGGACTCCCGCCGCCTCCGCCGCGGACGCGACCGGCAGCGGCACGGTGGGCACACGTGTGACCGTCACCGGTTCCATGCCCAAGGCGTGCGAGGCGGCTCCCGGCACCACTGCCCTGGGCGGCCCGGCTCCGTACTGGAAGTCGTACGCCGTCGACTCCATCGGCAACCGCACGTCCGAGACGATCCACGACATCTCGCTGGACGCCTCGAAGAACATCACTCGTACCTACGAGTACGGCGGCGCCGGCACCAAGGGCGACGGCCCGCACCAGGTCACCCGCGTTCTGGAGAAGACCCCGACGGGCGATCGACAGAACATCTACGAGTACGACGACTCCGGCAACACTACGAAGCGCGTCGTCGCAGGCAACACCCAGGACATTGTCTGGGACTCCAGCGGCAAGCCCACCAGCATCACGGACACCGCCGGATCGACCACATTCCTCTACGACGCAGGCGGCAACCGGATCGTCCGCAAGGACCCCAAGGCCACCACTGTCTACCTGCCCGGCATGGAACTCTCCCTCGCCGCCGGCAGCACCACGGTCACGGCCACCCGCTACTACTCACACGCAGGCCAGACCGTCGCCGTTCGTACCTCCGACGGGAAGCTCTCCTTCCTGGCCTCCGACCACCACGGCACCGGCGACGTCGCCGTCGACTCCGCCACCGGCACCATCACCCAGCGCCGCTTCGACCCCTACGGCGTCGCCCGCGGCACCGCCAGCGGCACCTGGACCGGCGACAAGGGCTTCGTCGGCGGCACCACGGATGCCTCGACCGGGCTCACCCATCTCGGTGCGCGTGAATATGACCCACAATTGGGCAAGTTCATTTCGGTCGACCCGATCATCGATTACACCCGCCCCCAACAGATCAACGGCTACGCCTACGCGAGCAATAGCCCGGTGACGCGGAGCGACCCTTCAGGCCTCATGGACACGACGCAGTGCGTCACGATGGCGTGCGCAGTGCAGCTGGGAGCCTTCGGGGAACCGGCCGCAGCGGAGGTGGAGGTTACCAAGGCTGAGGAGGACAAGAAGGCCGCGGAGAAGGAGTACGCAACAGTCAAGCAGCGCACGGTCAAGGCAGCAAAGGTCCTCGTCAAGATCGTCGCTGACGAACTCGGCATAACTGCCGCTTTCGACTGCGTTACCACCGGCGACATAGGCGCCTGCGGCGAAACACTGCTGAACATTGCCGGCAGCTTCGCGGGTGGCATCGCCGGCAAGCTTCTCGCCAAGTACGGTGCCCCGTGGGAATGGGCCAAGGCCGGCCGCTTGATCAAGCGGATCGCCGGCCTCGTCGACGAGATCGTCGACGGAGCCATGGGCATGCTCAAGTCCTCCAAGGCGGTCACCAAGGCGCAGGAGGCCCTCTCGGCCGCGCAAGCGAAACTGGGCAGGGCTAAATCCGGATCCTCTGGCGGGACATGCCCGACGCCGCACAGTTTCCTTCCAGGGACAAAGGTTCTTGCCGCGGACGGCAAGACTAAGCCGATCGAGGAAGTCGAGCCCGGCGACAAGCTCGTCGTCACCGATCCGGAGACGGGCGAGACT
>NZ_JBSGTX010000123.1:9946-11916 GCF_053607625.1 Streptomyces sp. NPDC055103 | reverse complement strand
GGTCTCCCCGGGCCGCCGCCCTCGCGTTCGTGCTGTGGTGCGACTTAGCTGAACGAGTCGCCGCAGGCGCAGGAGCCCGTGGCGTTCGGGTTGTCGATCGTGAAGCCCTGCTTCTCGATGGTGTCGACGAAGTCGATCGAGGCACCGCCGAGGTACGGGGCGCTCATGCGGTCGGTGACGACCTTGACGCCGTCGAAGTCCTTCACGACATCGCCGTCGAGCGAACGCTCGTCGAAGAACAGCTGGTAACGCAGGCCGGAGCAGCCACCGGGCTGTACGGCGACGCGCAGGGCCAGATCCTCGCGGCCTTCCTGGTCGAGGAGGGCCTTGACCTTGGCCGCGGCGGCGTCGGACAGGAGGATGCCGTCGCTGACAGTGGTCTTCTCGTCCGATACGGACATCTGCTTCTCTCCCGGTGTGTACGGAGACTGCTTGCCGACGGTGGTAACCGCCGGTGTCCCGGATTCATTCCGGAACGCGTGCGTCTTTCCTCTTTCATGCTCGCACACCCTGCCCAGGACCGTGGACGGCGAATTCGTCACATCGACACTATGGACATCGTCAACGTGACGTGAAGCGGTTATGATAGATAACGTCATTTCGACGAAAAGCTTTCTCCGAAGAAAGGGTGCGTGACGTGACCACCGCCCAGCCCCTGGATGTTCAGCCGACGCCGCTCGCCCTCCTCCTCCTCGGCCGCGAGGCCGACCCGAAGAGCGAGCGCGGCGTGGAGTGTCCGGGCGATCTGCCGTCGCCCTCCGACCCGGACCTCGTGGAACGCGCCCGCGCGGCCAAGGAGAAGCTCGGGGACAAGGTCTTCGTGCTCGGCCACCACTACCAGCGTGACGAGGTCATCCAGTTCGCCGACGTCACCGGCGACTCGTTCAAGCTCGCACGTGACGCCGCCGCCAAGCCGGAGGCCGAGTACATCGTCTTCTGCGGCGTGCACTTCATGGCCGAGTCGGCCGACATCCTCACCACCGACGACCAGAAGGTCGTCCTGCCGGACCTGGCCGCCGGCTGCTCGATGGCCGACATGGCCACCGCCGAGCAGGTCGCCGAGTGCTGGGACGTGCTGACCGAGGCCGGTGTCGCCGACCAGGTCGTGCCCGTCTCGTACATGAACTCCTCGGCCGACATCAAGGCCTTCACCGGCAAGCACGGGGGCACGATCTGCACCTCGTCGAACGCCAAGCGCGCCCTGGACTGGGCCTTCGAGCAGGGCGAGAAGATCCTGTTCCTGCCGGACCAGCACCTGGGCCGCAACACGGCCGTCCGCGACATGGGCCTGTCCCTGGACGACTGCGTGCTCTACAACCCGCACAAGCCCAACGGCGGGCTCACCGTCGAGGAGCTGCGTGCCGCCAAGATGATCCTGTGGCGGGGTCACTGCTCGGTGCACGGCCGCTTCTCGCTGGACTCGGTCAACGACGTCCGCGCCCGCATCCCCGGCGTGAACGTGCTGGTCCACCCGGAGTGCAAGCACGAGGTCGTCGCCGCCGCGGACTACGTGGGCTCGACCGAGTACATCATCAACACCCTGGACGCGGCCCCGGCCGGCTCGAAGTGGGCCATCGGCACCGAGCTGAACCTGGTCCGGCGCGTGGCCAACGCGCACCCGGACAAGGAGATCGTCTTCCTCGACAAGACGGTCTGCTTCTGCTCGACCATGAACCGCATCGACCTGCCGCACCTGGTGTGGACCCTGGAGTCCCTGGCCGAGGGCAACCTCGTCAACCAGATCCAGGTCGACAAGGAGACCGAGAGCTTCGCCAAGCTCGCCCTGGAGCGGATGCTGGCGCTGCCGTAGCGGCTCGAACCGTAGCGGCTCCGCCGTCACGGTTCTCCCGTTCGTACGACGGAAGGGGCGCCCCCCGGGTTCGCGGGGCGCCCCGTACTCATGGCGTTCGGGGGGGGCCGGCAGCTCACAGCCCGCACCGTCGCCAGCGGCGGGGCCCGGAAGGCGCCCG